>CAYTXN010000023.1:0-12323 GCA_964441195.1 uncultured Limnohabitans sp. | reverse complement strand
AGCATTAACCTTTTTTTAAAGGGTAAAAACCCTAAAGAAATCGCCGAAGAACGTGAATTTGCACTTTCAACCATTATGGCGCATTTGGCTCTTGGTGTGAAGTCTGGTACATTAAAATTAGAACAATTGGTTGCGGAGAAAGATATTAAGGAAATCCTGTCAATCTCTGGAAAATTCGATTCTCTCAAGCCATATTTTGAGCATTTTGAAGGAAAATATGATTACGGCACGCTTCGGATGGTATTGAATTTGGGAAGTGAGAATATAGAATGACAGCGGAATAGCCGTTCATTTTTTCAATCTTCATTTTCCCCAAAGGAGGAAAAATATACCCAGACTGAGCTTAGTTCTTATTGGCAATTGACAGCAACAATTTTTATAATATAATTTCAATTCGGATAGTTTGGCTTGGCATGCTTTTCTCATAGCTTAAAATACTCACGAATAATTCAGGCCCTAATTCACAACTCTGGATTCGGATTAGGTTATCCTTTTAAAAATCAAATTCACTTTTAATAAATAAATGATAAAAGACCCTTCACCTCAAAACGAAAGAATTATCCCCTTAGGAAAATTTTGGTCAAAGCCATTTTTCATTGAAACATTATTGAATGGTTTGCTGCTGGTTTTGCCTACTATCATAATTTTGTTTTTGCTATCCCTAATTTTTAAGTTTGTATTTAATCTAGTTGCTCCGATTAGCTCATTATTGGATAAAAATGGAGTAAAGAATGAATTGTTTATCAATATTTTGGCCTTGCTGATCCTTGTTGTCTTTATTTTTACAATAGGCTTAATCATCCGAAGTGCTAGGAGCAAAAAATCTTTCAAAAGTTTTGAAACCAGATATTTACTTCGGATCCCATTATATTCTACGCTACAAGAGACTATTGCTCAATTCGCTGGATTAAAAAAAATGCCTTTCAGCGACGTCGTTTTAGTAGATGCCTATAATACGGGTGTACTTCTTACAGGCTTTGTTACAGAGAATGTAGGAGGAGGGATTTATACCGTTTTTGTACCCACAGCACCAAACCCGATGAATGGAAATATTTATCATGTTCCGGCTTCCCAATTGAAATTCCTGGAAATTGAGCCTGAGAAAGCGATGCGTTCGATAGTTGGAATGGGGACAGGTTCTTCAGTTTTGTTTTCTGCGAAATTAAGAGAGCAGATCATTGAAGAATTGGACGAAGAAATCAAAAGTGACCAAAGTTTAGTCAATCCGGAGAGCGAATGAAATTCGAAGTATGACTTTCGATCCTAATTTATAGAAAGATGGAGCTCTTTAGGCCAATGGATTGATTTATTCAACACTCAATAAATGGGTTGGGTCAGCACGCTCATAATGGTTAAAATTCCTTCTTTATAGTTCCCTAGCCGGATATTTTCATTGGGACTATGTTGATTATTATCTGCATTCACAGTTGGAATGGTGACTGCCGGAATTCCTAAGGCATCCACAAATGGTGAAATAGGAATTGAACCACCGGAGATACGAATTTGAACGGGATCTTTACCGAAAGCTCGAGTCATGCCTTTTCGAAGCCAAGCTCCGGCCTCCGAATCCATGGAAGTACGAAATGCTTGATAGGAGATGGATTTTTTTACCATTACAATCTTCGGGTACTTCATTCGCTCCTCATCCGAAGGATCTTTTTCGACAATATGAAATCCCTGCGCTCGGATATGAGTTTCAATTAAACCGAAAAGCCTATTGGGATCAGACTCTGGCACAAGTCGCATGTCTAACTCAGCCACAGCTACATCAGGAACAATAGTTCTTGCCTCAGACCCAACCCAAGCTGATCGCATTCCACGGATATTTAATGAAGGATACTGAATGCTTTCCTGATAGTTTTGGCCGACTCGATCCGTTCTGGAGATTCCAAGCCGCTTCTTTATGGCTACTTCATCATCAGGGACAGCTGCAAGTATTGCTTTTTCAGACTCACTTAAAGCAATTCCATCATAGAATCCCGGAATCACCACTGTACCGTTTTCGTCCTTCATGGAAGCTAAGAGTTGGGAAAGCAGCAATGCAGGATTGGGGGCATAGTTTCCATAGTGACCGCTATGCTGAGAAAGTTTTGGGCCATAGGTAGTCAAAAACAATTCAGATATCCCTCTGGCACCAAAGCTGAGCGTGGGTTCATTACTGGTATGTCGTGGACCATCCATAATCAGCATGAGGTCAGAAGTGAGTTTTTCTTTATACTGAATCACCGCAGCTGGAAGTCTTGGCGAACCCTGTTCTTCCTCAAAATCCAGAATGATTTTTATACTGTAATCAGGAGAAATCCCGGCTGCTTCCAATGCATCCCAAGCACTGATAAACATCGCCAAAGGACCTTTGTCATCGGAGCTCGATCGTGCAAAAATCCTCCAGTCTGCATTGTATTCTTTATCCAATCGATCCATGGAAATGATTTCCCAAGTGCCGTCAGCTTTTTGCTCTTTGAGAACAGGGATGTAAGGATCTGGCTGAAACCATCGACTTCTATCCACAGCCTGACCGTCGACATGAAAATAGAAAAGAGCTGTTTTCTTTGAATTTGGCTGTTTCTTCTCAAGTAAAAGCAAAGGAATTCCACCAGTTTCCAGTCGCTCTTGAGTCCAACTTCTGGCCGCAAAAACGTTTTCACACCAAGCAATATTGACTTCAATCTGTTCTGGAAAAACTGCATCATTTGGCATTGATACGATCTCATTTAGCAGTCCCAATGCCGGTTGCCATTGTTTCTCGGTGAGGGCTTGGAGTTGAGCTCGATCTAGTTTTTGCGCATTAAGAGTGAGGGAAAAGGAAAGGCAGAAAGTAAGTAAAAGGATTCGCATGGATTGTGGTTTTCCTGAAAAATAGGCAAAAGCTAAGGGAGCTGCAATCTGTTTTTTCAAAAGAAAAAAGAAGGAAAATGAGTTGGGTCAGAATTATCAATTATGAATATTACTATCGACTCAATTTTAAACACTTTTCAAACTAAGCAATTTGAAATGGAATCCCTTCTAAAGAGTTTTATCATAAGGCAAATCAATAATGACCGATTTGACTTTATTTACTATTTCCGGAGTGATTTCTCGCACTCCATGTACGGTTTTGGCATGTTTGGCGGCAAGGTTCAATGCTTCTGTTTCTGTTTTAGCTTTGATTACACCCTCGCAATCAAATCCTACATCCCGACTACGAATTAGTTCTATTTTGATTAGTGTTTAGTTTTTTAAAATAGTCAGTACACGAATATTCTTTCACTTTCAATCGATAACTATAGGAGTACCTTCGGCATAGCAAATTCATAAAGACTCAAAACCTTATGTTAAAGTAAAGGCATAGTGGAGATGAGTTTCGAAACCTGTCCACGATGCCGGTCAATATGAAATCGCAAAAACTCCAAGCGCTGATGGAAATCTAAAGCTCCTGAGATCGGATGGTGCTGTGCTTGTAGCCTCAGTTCATTTTCCTGTAGGTCTTGAGCAAAAGCTTCGAGTACATTTTGCATGTTTTTAAAAGATGTCTTCCAAAAAGATAAAGAACCACCAAGTCGAGGCGCTGCCACAGCTGGTACAAGCTCGAAAGTTTGCCAGGTCTTTTCGACCACTTGTTCGATGGACATGTCCTTATGATTGAATTCATAGGTGCGTATCATTTCTCCTTCTCGGATGGCGTGAAGTGTTTTCCACATGCCCAAAATTCCTCCTTGCTCTGCCCAATAGAGATGCTCTGTGTTTTCGATTATGTCCCAAACTTCAGGATTTGGTTTCCATCTCGCTTGAACTTCTGAAACATCTGCTATTTGTTGTAGGTACCGACGACGGGCGTCCGACACATCTTGGACGAGCTTTTGGATTTGGTTCATTTAAGCAGGTTTTCGTGGGAAAAAATCATGGATCAACTTTTGATTCGATCAAATTAATCGGTTACCCACAATAATACCAACGACTTGGTGGTCTTTGTTTTCCAAAGTCAAAAAATCAAACTCTGTTCAATTGTTAAAAATAAAAAAGCTAGAATTAAGTTAATCTTATTCTACACTTGGCCTGAATTTCATCTGTAGACCCTGCAGGAAGTTTCGAAGAATCTGATCCTTGCATTGCCTGTATTGTGGTTGAGTTGGTCTGCGGAAAAATGCACTTAGCTCATGTTTGCTCAGTCTGAAGCTTTTCAGTGCAAAAATTTCCAATACATCATCGTCCTTCATATCCAATGCAATTTTCAATTTTCGTAGGATTGCATTGTTGTCCAAAGTCTTCTCGGCAATAGGAGTGGAGTCTTCTTTTGGACCACGTTTGAGGATAATTAGCCCATTGAGAAATGCTGCCAAATCTTTATCGTAAATCGCCTTATATTCTTCGTCCTCGTCTTTTTTAAGCCAGTTGCTTACTTCTTCTCGAGTAACATTTAGACCTCCTTTTCCAAAGATATCCATCATTAAAAAATCATTAAAATCGAAGGTATAGCGGAGGGTTCGGAGGACGTCGTTATTGCTCATGGTTCACATTTTTGATTTTCAAAGATGGGTTCTTTTTTCTGCCCTAAAAAGCTGATGGAAATTTCTTGGTTTTCAAGTGATAAAAAGAATCCTTCTTATTTTGAATTTGTGAGTTGAATAAAAAACCATTTATTGCCAATTGACTTTTTATCTTTAAAGCTAAATCAATTGATTAAAGTTATATAATGAACAAACTCAACTCGTTTTTTGCTCTTGTGCTAGGAATTATAGCGCTTTCCTGCCAACCCAAAACTGAAACCAAAGAACAAGAGGCTCCCGTAAAAAAAGTTTCAATTGCCGAAATCGAATCCGGCATCAAGGCGTATATAGCCTTGAAGACAGCTGAAAATGAAGGTTTTTTCCCCGTCAAAGATGAAAATCATGACCTCAAAATGAAATTGGTTCGGGTGCATACGGAGTACCTTTCCAATTTGGGGCCTAAGCGGCATTTTGCTTGTGTGGATTTGGTGGATGAAAGCGGAGAGGTGTTTGATGTGGACTTTTTCATGGAAGGGGAACCCGGCGCAATGAATGTGACGGAGACAACGGTTCATAAGCTCAATGGAAAACCTTTTTACAGTTGGAAACAAAATAAAGAAGATAAAACCTGGTATCGCGTGCCTTTAGAACAATCAACCAACAGCCTACTCGGCGTAGTGGAGGGGAAAGATTCCTTCGAATTTTATTACTCGGTACAGGTGCCCTCTCTGACTGGGCCAGCCAAAATGTGGATACCCATCGCAGAGTCGGATAATTTCCAAGAGGTGGAAATTTTATCCATTGACATTCCGGGAAAGCATCGAAATCTGGACGATAAGGTGTACGATAATACGATCATGTACTTGGAGTTGGGACCAGAGGATAGTGGGAAATCGGTTGAAATCAGCTATTCCGTTGATCGGAAAGAAAAGGGTCCATACGAAGCTTCTGCTCCGAATCCGGATGTTTTTCTTGCTTCTAATATTTTGATGCCAAAAGGCGGAAGGTTTGAAGAGATCGCAAAAGAAGCCTTAGGCCCAAAAATCAGAGACAGTCATTTGATCCAAGCCAGAGCGCTTTACGACTACATTATTGACAATATGCGCTACATGAAGTTCGGAGATTTCGGTCGGGGAGACTCGAATTATGCCTGTGATTCCAAGACCGGAAATTGTTCAGAATTTCATTCCTTTTTTATATCCTTGGCTAGGTCAGTGGATATTCCAGCGCGCTTTGCGATTGGGGCTTCGATTCCTTCCGATCGTAACGAAGGGGGAATCGACGGGTATCATTGTTGGGCTGAGTTTTATGCAGATGGAAAGTGGTGGCCTGTGGATATCAGCGAGGCGAATAAATACTCTGCCTTGGCTACATACTATTTTGGACGACACCCAGCTAACCGGATCGAGCTGAGCCGGGGTAGGGACTTGAACGTGAGTCCTAGCCCAGCCTCCGGTCCGATAAACTTTCTCGCTTATCCCTATTTGGAGATCGATGGCCAAGAAGTGAAGGCTCAGTCTACCTTTAGCTTTCAGCGAAAGGGAAATCTTTAAAAGGAAGCCTATTCGTTCAAGACTTTATCCTTGGGACCTACAATTATGCAGTCTTTGGACTGATTTTAGATTCAAATTATTGGTTCACAGCAGTTTGAAGACTGTATTGACGTAAGCACAAGTCTGAGACTTGCGCCAATTGAGTAATACGTAGATGGTTATTAAAAAAAGAAAGGCTACCAATTGGTAGCCTTTCTTTTTTAGAGGATTGTTTGATTTTAGTTTCCTGTGCTGTCAGCAGGATGCTCGGTGCTATCTCCATCAGCTGGATGCTCTCCACCTTCAGCTGGATGTTCTGAGCTGTCTGCCGGATGTTCTCCTTCAGTTTGCTCAGTAGTTTCTTCGGTACCATCTTTTTTACCCCCACAAGAGGTGAATGATACAGATGCTAAAAATCCAAAGGCTAAGGCCAGGGTAAGGATTGATTTCAATTTTTTCATTTCTGATTGAGTTTTATGGTTGGTTTTAATATCGGTACAAGTTAAGGAAAATTAATTTATTCGATTTTCAAAAGATATTTTTGAAGGCATTCTGAATTGAATGACTAAGGACGATCCAACTGTGATCAAACCAATTAATATTATAGCATATTTTAGGCCAAAGAGATCGGCGGTGATCCCTGATAAAATGGCTCCGATGGCATATCCCATATCTCTCCATAGCCGAAATGTACCGATACTTTCAGCTCGGCGATTGGGATGCGTGGCACCCGCTATTGCGGCCAAAAATGTCGGGTAAACTATTGCAGTGCCTATCCCTAAGCTGACAGATATAATTATAAGCAAAGGATACGTCTGAGCAAAGGATAGGAATATAATCGCGAGACCTTGTACCATCATTCCCCAAAACAAGAGTTTTTTCTTTGAGTAAATGTCAGCCATTTTGCCGGTGAAAAGCTGACTGATTCCCCAGAATGTGGGATAGATCGCTGCAATAAGTCCCACTTCCTCCAGTTGGAAATTTAATGAAACTAACAAAACGGGCAATAAACCCCAGATCATTCCATCATTTAGATTATTAACCAATCCAGCTTGTGTTACAGCGCTTAGCGTTTTGTTTTTTATTGTTGTTTCCCAAAAGATACCTTTCAAACTGACCTCTGAATGCTTTTCGGATTCTTTCAGGACGTGTTTCCTAGTATCCTTTATAAAAAAAACGGTGAGGAGTAATCCTAAGACAGCTATCACTTCTCCCAAAAGAAACGGATAGGGGCGTACGCCAAATTTTTGCGCTAGGTAGGCACTTAAAAATGCGAAAATTCCAACCGCAAAATAGCCTGCAAACTCATTTAAGCCCATGGCAAAACCTCGATCTTTTTCACCTACCAAGTCAATTTTCATCACCACTGTACTACTCCAAGTCATACCTTGACTGATACCAAGAAGAATATTGGATACAATTACCCAATTCCAATTCCCGGTAAAAGCTAGAATAAGCGGCACTGGCAGGGCGATTATCCAACCCAAAATCAAGAGGTTTTTTCTTCCAACTTCATTTGCAAGTTTCCCTGAAAAGTAGTTTGCCGCAGCCTTACTGAAGCCAAAGGCAGTAATAAAAGATAGGATGGCAAGCTTAGATTCCAATCCGAACACTTCCGCTGCAAATTGCGGGAAAATGGAGCGCTCTAAACCGATCATGGCTCCCACAAAAGCATTGATCAAGACCAACAATGAGAATTGTCGCCAGTTTTGGCGTAAGCCTAGGACTACTTGAGGATCTGAATCTTTCACAGACCAAATTTCACTCGATTAGACTCCGATTCCTTTTACAAATGTTAAATAATTAACGCACCGCAGCTCGGATTCTGCTAAGGCTTACTTGAGTGATCCCTAGATAAGAAGCAATGTGCTTCAGGGAAATTCGTTGAATTAAATTGGGTTTTTCTGCCAGCAGCTGGGCGTAGCGCTCCTCAGCAGAATGAAATTGAATAGCCTCCATTCGATTTACTGTATGCACATAAGCCTGTTCGATAATTTTTCGAAATAATCGCTCAATATCAGGATACTTGTCAAATAGTGAAAAAAGTGCTTCGGAAGGAATTCCAATGAAAACAGTATGCTCCAATGCCTGAATCGCTTTTGAGCTGGGCTTGTCCCTGAAGAGACTTTCAGCACGGATGATTAGGTCATTTTCAAAGGCAAAATATTCTGTGACTTCGATTCCGTCCTTTAAATAATAAATCCTTGCTAAACCTTCTTTTACAAAGTAAATCGTCCGGCATTTTTGTCCAATTTCTTGAAGGTTCTGATTTTTGGAGATTGGAATAAGTGAACAAAGCAACAAAATGGCTTCTCGCGATTCAGGAGTAAGCGGTTGAATTTCTTCCAAAAAATTTAAAAAGCCATCAAGGTTGGACATTATAAGCTAGGTTTTTCAAATTTATTTTAAGACTTGTTTTATCAGTGCTCTTTTTACAAAAACAATAAAAAACCAAGCTAACCAAGCTACTATCGCTCCAATCGTGGCCCCTAACAAAATGTCAAACGGGTAATGTACACCCAGATAAATCCGTGTGTAGCTGACCACGATTGCATAGACATATAGCCAGCGAAGGTATTTCAATTGCCCCTTCATTTTTCTATTTAGAAATACCGCCAAACCAAAGGTATTGGCGGCATGGGAAGACACAAATCCATAGAGTCCACCGCAGCGCCCGTAATTATGCATTATTCCTTCCCATCTCGGGTCATGGCAAGGTCTAAGCCGTTCCATCAGAGGCTTCAAAAAGCCAGATGTAAACTGGTCTGCTGCTAAAATAGTCAGTGCCACACCGCCCAAAACCCACCAAGCATTTGCTCGGTCCACTTTGAAAATCCAAAAAATCAAAAATGCATAAAGTGGAAGCCAAGTGATGGTTTCGGTCATCTGGAATACGATCGGATCCAGCCAATCGGCATGAAAGGAATTCAGCCAAAGGAATAAAGATTCATCCCATTGTTTAAGTGTCTCGATCATTCCTCAAAAGTTAGCCAATCGATGTCTTTTTTTAAATGCTTGATGGTGAATTCCTCGGCACTTTTTGGAAGTGGTTCATGCATGTAAGTCCACTCTGCTTGGGGAGGCATACTCATCAGAATGCTTTCCGTCCTTCCATTTGTGTCAAGCCCAAATTTAGTTCCCGCATCCCACACTAGGTTAAATTCGACATAGCGCCCACGACGAAGATTTTGCCAAGCTTTTTCTTGGGGACCAAAAGGGATTTTAGAGTTTTTCTGCATGAAGTAAGAATAGACTCTTGGGAAAAGCCTTCCAATTTCAAGGCTGAAATCCAAAATCTGTTGAAAGTGATCATCTGATTTTGCACTGAGTCGATCGTAAAAAATCCCTCCGACTCCACGCGTTTCATCTCGGTGCTTTACAAAAAAATAATCATCAGCCCAAGATTTGAACTTTGGGTAGTAATCGGTGTCAAATTGGTCACAGACATTTTTTACCTCTTGGTGAAAATACTTGGCATCCTGAGGGTCTACATAATGTGGAGTCAAATCAATGCCGCCCCCAAACCAGTGTACCCCATTTTCCATTTCGAAATACCGGATATTCATGTGAATAATCGGGACCATTGGGCTGAAAGGGTGAATAACGATAGATACTCCCGTGGCAAAAAAATCAGCTTTAACCAATCCTAATTTCTGAAGGATCTTTTCAGGAGTCGGGCCGTGAACTGCCGAAAAGGCAACCCCGCCTTTTTCGATAATCGCTCCGTTTTCAAAAACACGAGTTCGGCCACCGCCTCCATCTGCTCGAGACCAGTTGTCTTCCTTGAATTTACCGCGTCCATCACCTTGCTCCAGTCCCATGCAGATGTGATCCTGCATTTGTTTATAGATTTCAGCGATTTCAGCTTTTGTTTTTCTACTCATGAGATAAAATTAGAATGGATACCCAATTCCAAAATTAAGGACAGTTTGACCTTTTACACCAAAAGGCTGTCGAAAACTAACATTATCAAATACCCATCGGTCACCGAGTGGCTTGGAAGGATCAATGGCTTTTGTTGCTAAATCCAAGCGAATCACGAGGAAGTCAAAGTCCATCCTCAGGCCAAATCCTGCGCCTACAGCAATTTCCTTATAAAATCTGTCATAGCGAAAGTCAGCACCCGGCCTTGCAGGATCATAGCCAATCATCCAGCTGTTGCCTGCATCAATGAAAAGTGCCATATCGAAATAGCCGAATAATTTTCTTCGGTACTCCAGCATGGTTTCAAGAATCATTTCGGCCGGTTGCTCATTAGTGTAGTCATATTCTCCACCTTCACCTGTTTCGGGCACCGAACTTCCAGGTCCAAGTCGTCGAGCCTGCCATGCCCGGATGCTTGTTCCGCCTCCTGCAAAGAAATATTTCTCATAGGGCAAAATTCCTGCACTCACCCCATAAGGTCTTGCCCATCCAAAATTAAAGCGATAGGCAAAGGTCTGTTTTTCATTGACAGGGTAATATCTGCGAAAATCAACTTGGGATTTGACCCATTGGAAATTTGCAAATTCAATTCCTGGCTCGTCGTTACTCTTTACATTCGCAAAATTCAAAGAGGTTCCTCCGCTTTCAGCAAAAAGACGAAGCAGTGAAGCTCGATTTGCATTAAAATTTCCGTATTTATTAAAATTGATAATAGTTTGACCTGAGATACTGCTGATAAATGAAGGCAAGAATGACCAAATCAAGTTATTTCCATCATTTTGCAAATTGGTCAGGATATCCAAAAATTCTTGCTGAATCTTTGGCGTCCGAATGTAGCTGATGTCTGCAGCATTCAGGGTATAAAAAATTCTGTTGTTAGAAGTAACCCAAGTATAAGAGAGAAGACTATTGACAGAGTTTCTGGTGTATTCGGGACGGTTGGTATAATTGTAGCCTAACCTAACTCGAGTATTTGGATTGTAGCGACCGAATTTCTGGAGGGAACCTGGGGCAAAAGGAATCAAGAACCTGGGAAAGATCAACGTTACACCTGTATTCAGTTCCGAACTTTGATAAACCCCCTGACCTGTGGCTGAAGCAACTCCCTCAAGACCGGCGCGGAAGTTGAATTCCAAAATTTCACCGGCTCGAAAGAAATTCCGATTTCTCAAAGCAGTACTGAAAAATGGTCCGGGTAATTGTTCGGTAATTGTCATACCGATTTGGTTGGTGAGCTGGTATTTTTGATTGGGTTGGGTGAAAATATTAGCCGTAAGCGAAGTGCCTAGCGTGTCAAAAGAGATATTTACAAATCGAAATAAGTCCAGATTGCTAAGTTGACGTTGAGTTTCTATTGCTGAAATCCTACTGTAAGGTTGTCCAGGTTGAAAGAAAATACGTGAGGCCAGCACTTTGGCAGAATAGCGATCACGATAAAATGAAAAGTCAATATTTCGATACTCTTCCTGTACCCTTCTGTCTGCAAATTCATTGCTTGGAGGATTTATTGTGAAAGTGATCGAGTCAATAGTATAGATCTCGTGGATGTCTGAAAAAGTGGGTTGTTGAATAATCTGCTCCAGTTTAATAGTATTTTGAGCAGTATCCTTGTATGCGATGAAATTGATGTAGGACTTTGAAAACATGTAAAAACCGTTGTTTTTCAACAGTTCTTCAATTCGATTGCGTTCAGCTGAAATATTATCCTGACTGTAGGTATCGCCTACTTTGAGTAGGGAATTTTTTGAGGTCCCATTTAAAAGCTTTAGGATTGCTTGATTTTCCGAACGGGTATAAATCGAGTCAAGTATATACGAGCTATTCTCGGTAATCAGATACTTAATAAAAGCCTTCTTCTCTTTTGTTTCTACTTCAAAATCAACTGTTGATTCAAAAAACCCGTGATTCGCCAAATAACCCTTGAAATTCTCTACTGTAGCTTCAGTTTCAAGGCTATCCAAGATGACTAAGGGGTTTCCAGTTCGCATCAATGCATTTCCGAATTCAAGCTTTTTCTCGAAGCTCCCGATTTTTGAGGACAGTTTATCAGCTCTTTTTCGGAGTTTCTTATCTTCAGGAAGCGTATCCAATGCAAGTCTGATTTCTGACAATTCCTCTTGAACTAATGCCCGTTTGCTTGCAACTTTGGTGCTGTCGTAGAATTTTTGTCCGATTCGATAAATCGTGACACCTAAGGAACCTCCCAGAAATCTGGTGTTAGGCTCCTGTTCAATCAGACCATTGAGATCCTCAACATCAGCTTTTTCTACTCCTATGATCTCATTTTCATAGAGTGCATATTGACCATCTTCCAGGTTTTTGGTCAATGAGCAGCCCATACACATCCCAAGAAGCGCTATAAAAAGTATATATTTGGAGGATTTCAAATCGGAATAAGCTGAAG
>CAYTXN010000022.1:0-20795 GCA_964441195.1 uncultured Limnohabitans sp. | reverse complement strand
AAATTTCTGTTTCTGAGGTTTTTCGGATCACTTCAGCCGATCGGGGAGGCATTTTGAGAAAATTGAAAATCACGTCCCAGTCTTTGGTGGAAAGGGCTGCCTCTGGATTTTCATCTCCGATGAAAATGGCCTTCGAACCCAGATTTTTTGCTAATTCCACATCGGTTTTGCGATCGCCAATCACATAGGAATTTGCTAAATCATAATCTTCAGAGAAGTATTGCGTTAGCAAACCAGTTCTTGGCTTTCGCGTCGGAGCATTTTCATGTTCAAAAGTTTTGTCTACATGAATTGCTTTGAAAATCACATTCTCCTGCTCAAGGGTTTTGAGCATTTTGTATTGGGATGGCCAAAAGTCTTTTTCCGGAAAAGAATCTGTCCCCAAACCATCCTGATTGGTCACCATGACCAATTCGTAATCCAATTCCTCAGCGATTTTGCGAAGGTTTGAAATGGCTTTTGGAAGGAATTCCAATTTTTCAAGACTGTCAACCTGAAAGTCTGTCGGCGGTTCTTTGATGATCGTGCCGTCCCGATCTATGAAGAGTACTTTTTTCATTTACGATTTATGAATTACGATTTACGAGCTGAAAAGGAGAGTTTTGCTTTATTCGCTCAATCTTGGTTTATTGGATTGTACTCGAATTAAATTTTCCAATCTTTCAATTTTCAAATTTTTCAATTCTTAATCACTTTTTTCAACGCCCTCAAAAGCGCTTCATTTTCACTACGCGTCCCGACAGTAATCCTAAGGCAGTCCGCGCAAAGTAAGACCTTGGCTCTGTTTCGCACGATGACTTTCTCCGCAATCAGATCATCATAAACCTGATTTGCATTGGGGATTTTGACCAATAGAAAGTTGGCGTGAGAGGGATGAATTTTCTGGACAAATGGAAGTTTTGCCAGTTCGTCTTGGAGAAAAGTGCGTTCTTCCAGAATTTCTTGGATCATACTATCCACTTTTTCCTTGTTCTGAATGGCATCCAAAACCGTTTCCTGGGTTAGGCCTGAAATATTATAGGGTGGCTTGATTCGATTTAAAATCCGGATTATCTCCTCACTGGCAAATGCCATCCCGAGGCGGAGAGAAGCCAATCCCCAAGCTTTGGAGAAAGTCTGCATGACCAATAGGTTCGGGAAATTATTGAGTTCAGTGGTGAAGCTCGGCTCATCGCTGAAGTCAATATAGGCTTCATCCACGACCACCAATCCTTTGAAATTTTTAAGTAAAAAGAGGATGTCTTCCCGCTTTACTTTATTGGCTGATGGATTATTTGGAGAGCAGATAAAGAGGATTTTTGAGTTCTCGTTGGCTGCTGCCAGGATTTTTTCCGGTTGGAGTTGGAAGTCTTCAGTGAGGGAGACTTTTCTGATTTCCACATCATTAATTCCTGCGCTAACCTCGTACATGCCGTAGGTCGGAGGAAGGAGAATGACATTATCCTCGCCTGGATTGCAGAAGGCTCGAAAAAGCAAATCTATCGCTTCATCCGAACCATTTCCCAAGAAAATCTGAGTAGGTCGAACTTGCTTGATTTTGGAGATTTCTTCCTTCAAATCACTTTGATAAGGATCTGGATAACGGTTGAAATCCTGATCTGTGATCGATCCAAATGGATTTTCATTGGCATCCAAAAAGATACCAATCTTGCCGGTATATTCGTCTCGGGCGGAAGTGTAGGGCTGTAATTTTGCGATGTGTGGACGCAAAAGTGAGTTTAGATCAAAGCTCATTTCTTCTTCTCCTTCAGATAGTTAAGACGAATCGTGACCGCGTTTTTATGCGCTTCGAGAAGTTCATTCGCAGCCATCACTTCAACTACAGGACCGAGTTTTTTCAAGCCTTCAGCGGTGATTTTTTGGTAGGTAATTTTCTTCACAAAACTGTCCAAAGACACGCCGCTGTAATTTCGGGCATAGCCATAAGTCGGAAGGGTATGGTTTGTTCCGGAGGCATAATCTCCAGCTGACTCCGGAGTGAAGTTTCCAATGAAAATTGAGCCTGCATTGTAGATCGCTGCGACGGCCTCGTCTTCATTTTCCACTGCGATGATCAAGTGTTCAGGTGCATATTCATTAATTAATGCCAATGCCTTTTCTTGGTCTTCCATCACCACAGCCGTAGAATTTGCCAGCGCTTTGTACGCGATGTCTTTTCGTGGCAGTTTTTCTACTTGCTCATTGATTTCCTTCAGAACTTTTTTAGCAAATCTCTCTGAAGGAGTAACCAAAACAACTTGAGAATCCACACCGTGCTCTGCCTGAGAAAGCAAATCAGAAGCGACAAATGCTGGAATTGCAGTTTCATCCGCGTAAACCAAGACCTCAGACGGTCCAGCAGGCATATCGATCGCAACCCCATATTTAGTAGCCAATTGCTTGGCAGCTGTGACGTATTGATTTCCTGGTCCGAAGATTTTATCCACTTTTGGAACGCTTTCAGTCCCAAAAGTCAGGGCTGCAATTGCTTGAGCTCCACCAACCTTTACGATTTTATTTATTCCGATCAGGGATGCTGTGTATAAAATTGCTGGATGGATTTTGCCCTCTCGATTTGGAGGGGAGCAAAGTACGATTTCTGGGCAATCAGCCAATTTAGCAGGGATTCCAAGCATCAAAACTGTGCTGAAAAGCGGGGCAGTTCCACCGGGAATGTATAATCCCACACGCTGAATCGGAACACTTTTCCTTCTGCAAATCACACCCGGCATTACCTCTTCGATGAGTTCCGGCTGAATTTGGGCGGCATGGAATCGTTCAATATTCGCCTTGGCAACTTGTATTGCTTCTTTTAATTCTTTGCTTATCAATTCAGCAGCTGCATGAATATCTTCTTCTGATACCAAAAGACTATCTAAATGCACATGATCATATTCCTGTGCGAATTTCTTTAATGCTTTATCGCCACGTTGCTCTACTTTTTTCAAAATAGGCTTGACGATTTTATTGATTTCCTTGGTTTTTTGGACAGGACGAGCCAGTTGTTTGTTCCACTTTTCAGGTGAAGGATTGACCAGGAGTTGCATAATTATTGGATTGAATAGCTTATAATCTCTTTAGATAACCATTTTTTCGATCGGGACGACTAGGATTCCTTCTGCACCTGCAGCTCGAAGTCCCTCGATATTTTCCCAGAATTGATCTTCACTCAATACTGAATGTACGGAGGACCAACCTTCTTGTGCCAAGGGCAATATAGTCGGGCTTCTCATACCTGGGATCAAGCTTATAATTTTGTCCAATGAGTCGTTTGGTGCATTGAGCAGGACATATTTGCTGCTTTTGCCTTTTTGGACAGCATTGATTCTGAACAGGAGTTTGTCCAAAATTACCTTTTTCCAATCAGCCAAATTCTTGTTTCCGATCAGAACTGCCTCTGATTTGAATACTTCTTCGACTTCTTTGAGACCATTCATCATAAGCGTGGAACCCGAACTCACAATGTCAAAAATTCCTTCAGCTAAACCAATACTTGGTGCGATCTCTACTGAACCGCTAATTTCGTGGATTTCGGCCTCAATTTCTTCTGACCTTAAATAGTCGCCAAGGATTTTCGGATAGGAAGTCGCGATGTTTTTTCCTTGGAAATAAGAAACTCCCTCATAGTCTTCGCCCTTTGGTATGGCAAGCGAAAGTCTGCATTTGGAGAATCCCAATTTCTTAAGAGTCAGTACGTCTTTGTCTTTTTCGACAACTTCATTTTGGCCGACAATGCCCAAATCAGCAACTCCATCAGCTACATAACCGGGAATATCGTCGTCGCGGAGAAAAAGGAATTCAACAGGAAAATTGGTTGAAGTGGACTTCAGTTTGCCAGTTCCGTTGTAAAATTTGATGCCGCACTCTTTGATTAAGCTGAGAGAGTCATCGGATAGTCTGCCACTTTTTTGGACAGCAATGCGGATTATTTGTTCCATGGGGACAAGTTACGCTAGTAAAGTTTTTGTTTAAATTAAATTTTGGTGAATGGCCGAATCCCTGTCATCAGCATCACCGGGTGGGGTGTATGTATCTTCCTCAGGAGGAATGATGGAAATGATGCAACACGTGAGCGTGCTGATCAAGAGCTAAAAATTCAATATTTCTATTGGTGTTTTCCATTTACGCTGGCAAAGATAGAACTGCAGAAAGAACATACAAGTGAGGAAATGGTTTTTTGAGCGAAAATATAAATCATTAATAAAAAAAATCTCCCGCAGATTTTCACAGAAAAAGTCACAGATTTTCGCGGATTTTTCGGCCTAGAAATGTTGTTTGCTAGAGATCTTTTTTAATCCTTTTCTTAGATTTATTAGTTACCAAAATTAATCTGCAAATGCCGGACCGGTTTTTCGCCCATCAGGTGCTGGATGAAATAATCCCATCGCTTTTTGGTGAAGTAATCTCCTGGAGGACGTCCGAAACTATGATTCCGGCTTGGCCAAATAAAGAGATCGAAGTCCTTTCCAGCTTTAATTAGATTTTCGGCCAGTTTGAATGTCGCTGATGGATTGACGTTTTCGTCGATTCCTCCATGTGCCAAAAGGAGATGCCCCTTCAGATTTGCCGCATTGGTGATGTTGGATTGTTCGTGATAATAATCGTCAACTGGATAACCCATGTACATTTCAGGCCACCAGGCTTTTTCCATCCGGAAATCATGGTCTCCAGCTGAAGCCACACCAACTTTGTAGAAATCAGGATGCAAAAGCATCGCTCTTCCTGCATCATATCCTCCGGCAGAATGCCCGAAAATCCCAACTTTGGTAATGTCGATAAACCGCTCTTTTCTAGCTAATTGAGTGATTGCAAGTACATGATCTGTTGTGCCATCGCCGAGATTTCGGTAAGAAGCATCTGAGAAAGCCTTTGATCGGCCAAATCCTCCCATGCCATCCACTGTCACAACTACAAAACCAAGTTCGGCCATGGGTTGCTGATGCCCAAGAAGTCCAGCTTTGAAGGTTTTGGGAGTAGTTGAGGTGTGTGGGCCAGAATAAGTGTAATCAATGATTGGGTACTTATTCTTGGAATTGAAAGTTGTTGGCAGAAAGTAGACACCATGAATTTCAGTTTTGCCATCTTTAGCCGTAGCAGTAAACGGAACTGGTGATTTGTATCCACGACTTTTTAGGTTTGAAATGTTTGCCTCGGAGATTTTTTGAAGATGTTTACCCGTTTTCAAATCCAAAAGAATGGATTGAGTCGGTTGATTTACAGTAGAATAATTGTCAACTGCAAACTTCCCATCCGGGGATATATTAATCTCATGGTAAGCATTTTCAGGCGTCAAAAGCTGAAGACCTGAACCATCCAGATTGACGCTATATAAATGATTGTAGTAGGGATTTCGGCCTGCTTCTTTCCCAGAAGCTTCAAAGTAAACAATGCCATTTTCTTCATCTAGATAGCTCAGTTTATTGACCACGAATTCCCCTGAAGTGATAGCATTTATTTCTTTTCCAGAATGCCAGTCAAATAGATACAATTGATTCCAACCAGACTTTTCTGAGCTCAATATGAATTGATCATTTTTTAATCTGCGAAAAATATTATCCCTATTGACGTGAGTTGGTGAAGACTCAGAAAGGATTTTCCTTATTTCAAATGTTTCTGCATCGACCTCTATGAGGTGGTAAGTTTTATAGCCACGGGGCAGTTGAAAACCGTTAAGGTTTTTACTATCAACAGACCAGCGAAGATTTACTCCAATAAAATGCGGAGCAGTAAGTTCAGGAAGCTTTTTCGCGGTCTTTTTTTCGAGATCAAAAATCACAGGAATGTAATTGACCACGGTGCTGTCTCCTGGAGATCCTCTGTAATAGGAGAGTAATTCCGGGCGGAATTTTTCATCCTTGCTCCAATCCAGCAGGTACATTTTTTCAGCAATTCTTAAGTCTACAATCTGGGTAAAAATCTTCTTGGAATCCGGAGACCAGTTGACCATAAAATGAGCTGGCCGCTCGCCATTTTCCCCATAAATCATATCACTCCAACCCCAGTAAGAAGCATATTCAAAATCTTTTTTACCGTCGACACTCAATTGTGTTTCTTCCCCTGTCGTCAGATTTTTGATAAATAGATTGTAATTCCTGCTGAATGCTTTCCATTTTCGGTCAGGTGAAAATGACTCCATTTCATTCCGTTCTGTTACTGGTATGGCATTTAGAGTATTGCTTTCCAAATTCCAAGTCCAGTTTTGATTTCTCCAGAGAAAAGTGATCACTTTTCCATTTGACATGGAGACACGCTCAATGGGCAGGTTTGATTGGTTTATGGATTCACCAGTTTTTTCTTGAAGGAGCTTCGCTAAAACTTCATGATCAAAAGCAACTTCAGTTTCAAATGTTCCGGTATTGGTTTTGAAAAAACGCTTTCCATCGGGCGTGAATGTCGAATGGACAAATCCTTTACTTCCCTCTATCCAGTTTGGGATCACTTCCAGGTGATAAACCTGCTTTTCAAGATTTCCAGTCAGAAAATAAGCTGCCCGTTGGTAAGTTGCCTCATTGATCTGCGCTTCCAATTGCTGTGAAATACCGAGAACAAACCAACTGAGCAAAATCGTGATGGTGAATCGTCTTTGAGAGTTCATGCATGAATTGATTAATCGAAGAAAATTAAATTATGAAAAAAGAAATAGGATCAACCCTGCTTTTGGATGAGTTGATCCTATGAGATATGAAGGGTGAAATAATTTTATCCTGCCGCTTCGTAAGCCATTTTAAGCCAAGAAATTACTTCAGGAGTAATTTGCTCTTCATGGTTGATCACAATTTTATGACTACACATGGCGTTGGATTTTGATTCTGATTCCAGAATCCCCATTGGCGCTTGTCCTTTTAGATTAATTCCAATTTCGAAGCGCGTTTTGGTGGTAGGGTAGAGCAGCGCAAATTGTTTTTTCCGCTTCACACTCACGTATGCGTTTTTAGGAGCAAATTCTACATCACTTCCAAATGTTGAAATTTCCTTTGTCAATTTCTGATAGATTGGCCAAAATGATTCTTTTCCTTTATACTGATTTTGGACTAGGTCATCCAGATTCTCTGCAGACCCGGCATCTGATTTTAAGGTTTTATGTGCCACCAGATTGGCAAAACCATGCGTGAATCCATGATTTTCCTTCAGGTGCTTCAAAATTTCTCCATGTTTTTGGAAGTTTTCTTTCTTAACTATTTCTACCCATTGTTGGAGGCTTTTGCCTGTGTTCTTAAGTAGATTGTCATGCATGGTTTTTTCTGCGGGGTCCATTGGTTTTGGGTTTAGGATTCTATTTCAGCCACTATTGGATAATGGTCTGATGCACTGAAAAGCTGACTTTTTACACTTTGGATAGCAGGATCGTCCTTTTCTAAAATCGGATTCCAAACCTGACCTTCAATCAATTTTAGGCCTTGACTGATTAAAATATGATCAATCAAAACATTGAAAATATCTCCGGTGATTCTGTCTCTGAATTTGGAAGAGTAGGGAGTCCATCCATATGCCGTGAGTTTGGGTTTTGGCAAAGCGGCTTTTAAGATCCATTCCGGCTTCCATGTTGATCCAAGAATAAGTTCAACTGCACTTTTTGAAAATCTATTTTCATAAAAATCAAGTTCAAAACCATCATTGATATCGCCCATGACGATTACTTCTTGGCCTTTGGCCAAATATTGATCGCATCGCTCGCGGATGTGCATGCATTCTCCAAAAAGCTTGAGTCGGTCTCTTTGCGATAGCTGTTCAAATCGAGCATAATCCACCTTGTCAAAGATTCCTTTGGACTTAGTATGGGCAATAATGACTCGAGTGATGAAGGTGTCTTCCAGACCTAAAATGCTCAATTCCAGCGGTGGACGATAGTGTTTGTACTGTTCTTTGATCATTCGATTGGTCGTGTCCATGAGAAAGGGCTCGTTGAACCGTTCTCCATCTTTTAGCTCGGGAGTGAAAAGAACTTTTAATTTGGAAGCATCATAGATTGCTGCTAGTTCTTGTTGGCCGGCAGATGGAAATCCGTGGACTCCCTTATAGGTATTTCCGGGCAGGAAATGATTGGCCCAACTCTCCAATTGGCCTGAGGCAGTTTTGCTTCCATTTACAAGTGTGTCTGGTCCCTCCACGATTCCGAGAAAATCCAGATTCATTGCTTCCACTATTTCGGCAAGCTGTTGACTTCGTTTACCTTCTTTTCCTGTTGTTTTTGGACTGCCGTCTGATTCAAACAAGTCGCGCATCCATTGAACGTTGTAGACTCCAATTCTGAGTTTCATAAAAAAGCTATTAAAATAAAGTGTTGATGAATTTACCACTTTACTTCAATAGCTTGAATTTCAAGAAAATATTTTTTAGACCTTAATGTAAATTTTCCGCTTATCCATCCAAAAACCGATTAGCCAGATCAGTAACATATAACAAATAGAAAAGAGGAAAGAAGCATTTTTTGGACTCAACCAACTGCTAAATAGGTTGGAATAGATTTGTCCTTTCAACGTGCTTTCTCCAATAGGAATCATGGAGAAGATTGAGATGACAACGCCGGAAAGCACGTAAAGAATCAAAGGGTTTCGCCCAAATGCTTGAAAAAAGTAAGTCCAGGACGTTTGCTTCCTGATTTCCACAATGAATATCAATGCTCCTAAAATCAATAAATCCCAACCTACAGTAAGTGTGACGTAAGGACTAGTCCAGATTTTTTTATTGATGGGAAAGACCAAGTGCCAAGCATAACTCAAGGCGATCAAGACAACACCAGCTATGAGTAGAGTCTTAACTGTAGCAGTGGTATTGCCTTTTCGTTGGATCATTTTACCCACTAGAAATCCGGCAATTACATTGACGATGGAAGTCAGCGTGCTGAGAATCCCCTCAGGATCAAATGCAATACCTTCTCCCATATACATTCGACTTTCCCCAATCAGCATCAGGTCGAGCTTTAGGGCGGCATTGCCGGTTAAGCTATACGGGTCACCTGCATCTCCGAATAAATACATTATAGGCCAATACGCTAGCAAAGCTACACCGCTGAAAATCCAGCCCAATTTTTCTCCACCCCAATAAAGGATTAAGGCTGCGAAGAAGTAACAAAGGGCAATTCGCTGAAGAACTCCAACAAGTCTGACTTCGGTCAAATTGATAAATACAATTTCTCCGGCTTCGTTATAATCGAAAAATGGAAAGGCATTTAGCAACCAGCCAATCACAAAAATCAGAAAAGTTCGCTTGAAAACTTTGCGGTAAAACTCGCCTTTTGGAATTTCCTGAAGTCGCTTCATCGCAAAGCTCATGGCATTTCCTACTACAAAAAGGAAGGTTGGAAATACCAAGTCTGTCGGAGTGAATCCATGCCAATCTGCATGAGCCAAAGGAGCGTAAAGATCCCTCCAGCTACCGGGAGTGTTGACGATAATCATAAATGCAATCGTCATACCTCGGAGTACGTCCAAGGCTAGGTAGCGATTGCTCAGAACCTTGGCTTGCGAATCAATGGTCATAGGTGGTTTTTTGGGTGATATGTCTAAATCGAAGATAAAAGTTTATTGGAAAAAAATGGAAGACAAAGAATGAATAGATCTATCATAAATAAAAAAATGCATTTTAGATAAAATAAATTCTCTTTCATCAGGAAAAAATCTTTAAAATATTTTTCATTATATCAAGATTCTTGTAACTTTTCCTTGATTTTAAGAAATTTTGTAAGTGAGCTAAACTTTTAATTTTTATGAAAAAATCATTAAACACAGCAGCAGCTGCACTCCTTTTATTCTTTCTTTTCTCTTGTGAAAAAGAAGGATTTTTAACGCCAGAACACAATGATTATAAATCTGGAATCGTAGTCTTCATGGATCCGAGAATCGGTGAGACCTTAGGTTTTAAGAATGGAAATAAGGGGTCAGAAGAGGATCTTAAAAGTAAAAAGGAGGATCTTAAAAAGTATGTCAAGAAGAAGTATAGTAGGCTTGAGTTAGACACCGAAAATATTCATATAGATCAGGATATTTGGTTTTTTTCATCTAAGGTGAGTTCTAAACAGATTAGGAAATTAGAAACTGATAGAGGGGAGAATGTATTGGATATCTATCC
The DNA here is from genome assembly GCA_964441195.1 of uncultured Limnohabitans sp. GTDB lineage: Bacteria > Bacteroidota > Bacteroidia > Cytophagales > Cyclobacteriaceae > Algoriphagus. The sequence continues at coordinate 10,748 of CAYTXN010000022.1, read as the reverse complement.
TAATTACCCGCTAAGTCTTCAGGGAAGAAAGCCAATGATGCAAGGAAATCCTTTGCCACAAGGAAGAAAGCCAATGATGCAAGAAGACTGGCGGTATGATGCTTCGAGATTTACCAGTGAACTAGTTCTATGGATAGGAGGCGGTGATTTGAATTCACTTCCACCAGTATCACCTGACAGAACTGTTTGGATTATGGATACCGGTATTGATATTACCCATCAGGATCTCAATGGAATTGTTGTCTCTGATTTGGGATTTAGCGCCTTTTCCAATAGTCCATATACTAAAGATGAAAATGGTCACGGTACTCTTATTGCAGGAGTAATAGGGGCTAAAGCCTATAATCAGACTGAAGGTAATCCTACCGATATTGGCATTAACGGGGTGTATCCTAGGGCAAGGATGGTATCCATCAAGGTCTTGGATGAAAATGGAGATTCCAATCTTGATAATCTCATCAAAGGAATAAATTATATAGAGAAAAATGCCAAAGTGGGAGATGTGATCAATATAAGCTTGGGTAGAGATAATAATGGGCCTAATTGTAACTGGGGACAATTGGGTGATAAAATAAGAAGGTTGGCAGATCAGGGAATTTATATTGTTTTCTCAGCTGGGAACGAAACTTCTCCTAATTCAACCAACTTTCCTTCTTGCCTTGCTGATGGAAATTTTATGATTAGCGTGGGTTCGATAGACATGTATTGTAATGGTCAGACTTTAGTCTATTCCAGTTTTTCAAACTTTGGCACAATATCATTTGGCAACCAAAATTCACCAATCTGGGTTGCTCCCGGAAATCAGATATTTTCTACATACCCACCAGCTTTGGTAGGTGATGGGACAGATAGGGGTACCTATGGACTCGTGGCAGGTACATCGTTTTCTGCAGCCATCATGTCAGGAATAATATACACACATGGGAGGTTGCCTGTTGGTAATTCAACCGTAAAGCGGGGAGGAGATAATTTAGATTATCCAATAGCTAAAGCTCGAGAATAAATTTATTAGTTAAGCAATTATTGATTTTTCCTTCAAATAGAATCATTAATTCAACTATTGATGCTTTTGTTAATTTATACCGATTAAAATAATTTTAAAATTTGTTTTTATTAATCTAACTAATTCACTTTTACAAATCCAAACTTCATGAAATATCTATTATTATTCATTGGGCTATGTTTTTACTCAACCGTAGCATTTTCTCAGCATAAGTCCTATGTAGTATTGATGAAGGAATCCTTCGAAGCTCCTGTTAGAAAAGCTAGAATAAATGATGAAAACAGAGAAAGTCAAGAGCGAGCAAATACTATCAATAGAGATAGAAAGCTTAATCGGATCAATGATTTCAGTAAGGGAAAAGGACTCGTTATTTCCCGAGAGAGGCATTTCGCCGATGCCGGAATTGGCTTTGTGGCTGAGTTAAATGATTCACAAGTTGACGATTTAATGCAAGACCCCAATGTGGAGGGAGTTTTTGAAGATTTCACGATGCAAACCAGAGCTCGAATGCAAACCAGAGCTCGAATGCAGGGTGAGGAAGCTGGACTGGAAGATTTTTACAATAATGAAATAAAAGCGAGTTGTGCTGTCTCTATTATGGGAGGATCTGAGCAATTTAATGGAAGAAGTTCTGCGATTTGGATTGTAGACTCAGGGGTTGATGCAAATCACATGGATTTGAATGTGACTAAAAATGGCCGTTTTGCTGCGTCTTTTGTAGCAGGTGATGATAATCCATTTGAAGATTTTGCAGGTCACGGCACGCACTGTGCAGGACTGGCAGCAGGTATGGGTATGGGGAATCCAGGGGTGACTGGGATGTCAGCCGGGGCAATGATTATTCCAGTGAAGGTTTTAGATAAAGATGGAATAGGCTCCTGGTCGAATCTGGTTTTGGCTTTGGATCACATCGAAAAATTTGGTCAACGCGGCGATGTAATTTTGATGAGTTTGGGTGATTCTGGAATTGCAGACTGTGCGAATTCAAATCCATTTTTGAGCCAGGTGATTTCAGATTTGGCAGGAAAGGGCCTATTTGTGGTTATGTCAGCAGGGAATGACGGCGGACTTGCAAGTCAGAATCTGCCCGGCTGTATCGATGGACCTAATGTCTTTACGGTTGGCTCTTACGATTTTAACTGTGAGGGATTCAGTAAATTCAGTGCTACCGGCAACTTCGGAATACCTTCTATTGACTGGATGGCCCCTGGAGAAAACGTGTTTTCAACCTTTCCTGGTAATAGATATGCAATCATGTCCGGCACTTCCATGTCCGCAGCCTTGGTTGCAGGGTTGATTCATTCCAAAGGTGGCGCTCCTTCGATTATCAAAAGGGAATCCTTCAACGGAATTACTTATCCCTTTGCAGGGAGGTAGATTTTAGTTTTTGGTTTTGCTCGATTAAATTATCTCGGATTTTTCTAGCTATTTGAGCAAAATCATCTGATTTCTTATAGTCTGAGAATGCTGGATTTTGTTCAATTAAAAAAAGATCTCTCCATCCTCTGTCATATGCTAAATTGAGGTATTTAGTCACTTCTCGGTTCTCGCCTTTGATCACTTTAGCTATTGCTAAATCCAGAGGTAGATTATAATCTTCGTCTCCTTCAAGCATTGAATCCATTCTTAATTCTATTGCGCTATCAAGTAATTTATTGGATCGCTCTGTTTCACCGTTTAGTTTTAAAATATAGGCCAAGTTGATTGGAACGATGAAATAAGGGTCGTTTTCATAGTCTTCTTTCAGCTTCAAGGATTGCTCAAAGTATTCCTTCGCTAAATCAAGGTCATGAAGGAAATATGCTAAAAGTCCTGCAATCGAAATTGTATTTGCATCATTGCCTTCATTTAAGATGGCCGGTATAAGGCTTGAAGCTTCTTCTTCCTTACCAATGGAGATAAAGGTATAACCAAGTTGCTCATAATTTATAGGGTCATTCTTAAACTCTAAAGCTTTTTTAAGGTAAAATTCTGAGTTATTAGAATCGCCAAGAATCCTATAGATCCATCCGGAAATTTGATAGGGGAGGAAAGCCTTTGGGTTGATGGAGGAGGATTTGGCTTGAAGCCGAAGCGAATTGACCAAGTCCCCTTGGGAGAAATAAATAGTAGCCAGGTTTCCAACCGCTCGACTTAGGTTTGGCTTATAAGCTAAAGCTTTCTCAAATGAGATTTTAGCGTATTCATTTTTTCCTTGATAGTAATAAGTGATTCCTCTTGAACTGTAGGCTTCTGCTAGGGATGGATCGATTGTCAAGGCCTTTTCGTTTGCCTCTTTACTGGAATCCAGCCAAGTCATACCATATCCAAAATTGGGCATCTGAGCATAGGAATCTGCCAATCCCGAATAAGCCAAAGCATAATTCGGGTCTAGTTTTATAGCTTGTTGGAAGAGGCTAATAGCAGTAAGATTATCCTCTTTCTCATATTTGAAATAATGACTTTTTCCTTTGAGGTAAAGATCATAGGCTAGAGCGCTTGTAGTTGGGGTTTTACCAATTTGATACAATTCTTGTGGACTCATATTGGCATTCAATGCTCGGGCAATTTCCTTTGCTATGGTATTTTGAATGGATACGATTCCCGAACTCTCTCTAGTGAAGGTTTCAGACCAAATGTTAGTGGAATTGGAAAGGTCAATTAATCGGACATTGACTTGAATTTTGGAGCCGATAAAATCGACCGAACCCTTAAGTAAAGTCATGACTTCAAATAATTTACTTACTGAATCCAAGGAAATGTTGGGGTCGGTAAGGTCATTTATCTGATCGTAAGGAACGACCTGAAGGGAGTCAATTTCGGTCAATTGAAAGATTACGTCGCCTGTTAGGCCCTCGCTGAAATAGTCGTGAATAGGATCTTTGCTCAAATTTTCAAAAGGCAAAACAACTATTGATTTTTCTTTGCCCCAAGGTGTCCCTTTCCAAAACAAATCGTAAGATATTCCACCGACAACAGCAAATAAAATCAAAATCAAAACCCACTTTATCCAAGGGTTACGTTCTTGATATTTGATATTATTAAGAATATCAGTCCTTTTTGGGACATTCAAAGGGGGATTGGTTAAGGCAAAGAGTGTGACTTCCTTTTTTACATTTTTCAATTCAAAGGCGCCTAACCTTACCGTTGAAACTTCTGTTTGAGAACCTAATTCATCATGAAGAGCTTCGGAAATCAAAATACTCGATGGAATTCCGACACTTTGAATTCTGGAACTTTGGTTTACTGCATCTCCGAAAACATCTCCATGATCAAAAATGATGTCGCCAGAGTGCATTCCTATTCGGAGTTCAAACTTCCTATGGGATTTGGTTACTTTCTGAATTTCAAGAGCCGCTTTTACTGCTTCAGTTGGGGTTTCAAAAACGGCCAAAATTCCATCACCAAGTTCTTTGATAATTGTGCCATGGTATTTGGATAATATTTCCTGGTGAATGTTGACATTCAATTTCATCAGGTCAAATGCGGCATTTTCATCTTGCCCCATCAGACGGGTGTAGCCGACGATATCTGAAAAGAAAACTACGGATTGTTTGCGGTTAAGCTCTGCCTGCATAAAAATGCTTTTCAAAAGCGAAATCAACTCTTTATTTAGCTGACAAGCTAGATAATTTTGACTAGTATAAAAATAAGAATTGTATAGTCATTGGCCTTTTGGATGAGGATAGTTTATTTTTTCAACATCCCTTATCTTCAAGGTCTCACCGATTGAATTATTGCCGATATGAACATTAAACCTTTGATCTTTTTATTGTTTTCCATGATTTCTTTTCCGGCTTGGACTCAGGTAACCGTCAAATGGGAATTACTGGAAAATCGGTTTGAAAACCCAGTGTTTCACCGAGCAAAATTGACTTTATCCAATACGGAATCTTCCGAAATAAGTGCAGGTTGGAAGCTTTATTTTAATTCTGTTTTTGTTTCTGTAAATGCTGAAGCTAAAACTGAACCCTTTCAAATCAGGCATTTGCAAGGGGACTTCTTCGTCTTAGAAGGGAAGGAAAATACGCCTTCAATACCTGTGGGAGGAGAAATAAGTATTGAATACCAATCCAGAGGTCCATATTTGAAAAATTCTTATGCCCCGGAAGGATTGATTCTCCAAAAGTCAGATGGTAATCACTTCGAAATCAATGATTACCAGGTCCAGAAACTAAGTGTGCAGCTGCTCGCAGGGATGGCATCAAACACTCCTTTGCCAATTCCAACAACAGAAACCATTTTCAAGCAAAACAAAGGACTAAGTTTACTTCCTGAAAACCAATTGCCCCCTTTTCTTCCCAGTCCAAAATCTTGGAAATATACAGGAGAGCCTTTGAGAATTAAGAATGCCGGATTAGCAGTGGTTGGTGACACGGAATTTGTAGATGCGTCTCGGTTTCTCCTTCTGGCAATCAAAAACGGCTATAAACCCATTGTAAATAAAACTGAATTGCCTATAAATATCCGTATAGTTAAATCGTCGGAACTAGCTGAGGAAGGGTATGAAATTTCTATCTCTGGAAGAAAAGTAGTGATCTCTGCCTCGACTCCAAAAGGGGCATTTTACGGTGTTCAATCCTTTTTGGCTATGATGCCTGCGACCTTTTCAACCAAACAGAGCAATGAAATTATCCTTCCGCAAGTTGAAATTAGCGACGAACCTGCATATGGATATCGGGGATTTTTCCTAGATGTAGCACGGAATTTTCAACCTAAATCGCAGATTCTGAAACTTCTGGATTTGATGTCACTCTACAAGCTCAATGTATTCCATTTCAACTTGGCGAATGATGAAGGCTGGAGATTGGAAATCCCGGGTTTACCTGAATTGACTGATTTTGGATCAAAAAGAGGATTTTCTGAAGATGAATCGGAATTTCTCTGGCCATACTATGCTTCGGGAGCGGAACCTGACAAAAGTCCAGCTGGAACCGGATTTTATTCCGTTGCAGATTTTCAAGAAATCCTGACTTATGCAAAATCCAGAAACATTGAAGTGATTCCGGAATTGGGAGTTCCGGCGCATTCCCGAGCGGCTATTTTGGCGATGGAAAAAAGGTATGAAAAGTTATTGAAAGCAGGGAAAACCTCCGAAGCAATTCAATACCGACTCGCAGATCCCGATGACCAAAGTAGATACCTTTCTGCTCAAAACTTCAAAGGAAATACGATATGCGTCTGTCAAGAATCGACCTATTCCTTTTATGAGAAATTGGTCACTGAAGTGAAAGCGATTTATCAATCCGCTGGAGTTGAATTGAAAAACTGGCATACCGGAGGGGATGAGGTGCCAAGAGGAGTCTGGACGGAATCACCAATTTGTAAAGATTTTTTGGCCGAAAATCCTGACATCAAACTCGAAGATTTGAATGATTACTTCCGAAGTCGTACAGCTGAGATCTTGAAAAGAAATGGCTTGGAAATGGGAGGCTGGGAAGAAATAGGTCAAACTCATCAGGGAAATACTGTAGCTCCGAATTCAAAGTTTGCGGATCAAAACTGGCAACTTTATGCATGGAATGCGGTTGCCGGTTGGGGAGGAGAAGACATGGCTTACAAGCTGGCGAATGCTGGTTATCCAGTGGTGATCTGTTCAAGTGCCAACTTCTACTTTGATTTGGCTTATGATTGGGACACGGATGAGCGTGGACATACTTGGAGTGGAGTCACGGATATGTATCAAGCTTGGAAGACCGTGCCTGGTAAACTTTACCTTTCTCATGATCAAACTATCGATGGAAATGAATGGAATTGGAGTGAGGTCCAAAAGAACTTTACCAAGCTAACTCCCGAGGGCAAGAAAAATATTATTGGGGTTTCAGGACAGCTTTGGACTGAAACAGTAAAAAGCTCGGAGATGCTGGAATATTACCTTTTCCCAAAAATGTTAGGCTACGTGGAGCGAGCTTGGGTGGGAGATCCTCTATGGTCCGAAGCTGAATCTGAGGATGAAATGAAAAAGAAAAGATCCGAAGAATGGAATGTTTTTGCTAATCTGATCGGACAAAGGGAAATTCCCCGATTGGAAATGATTCTTGGAGGATTCAACCATCGAATTCCAAAACCTGGTGTCATTCTAAATGAAGGGATGATTCACGCCAATGTTCAGACGCCCGGATTGATCATTCGATATACTCAGGATGGAACAGACCCTGTCGCGACTTCTCCAATTTATCATAATCCTATTCCTCAAAAAGGAGGGGAGAAGTTTCGGGTTTTTAGCCCAGCGGGAGCCGTTGGTCCGGTAGTTTCACTGGATTAAAGAATTTTTACCTGTCCTTTATATTTCGCGATCAAAGAATCATTGTAGGCTTCTCCGTCGTCAGAATTGGAACTGTTGAAAACCTCCGGCTGAATTCCCCTTTCCAGCAAAATTGAAGCGGATCGAATCATGATCGAATGAAGTAAGGCAGCTCCCACCACAGTGGAGGTTGCACCCATTTTGGAATTCAATCCATCCAATCCAACAGCCGCATCACCGATTTTGCCATAGGTGTCCAGACATATATCACTGACTTGGTACAATTTCAGTCCTGATGAATGTCTGGAATCGACGGATTTGCTGTGGGCCAGATTTGTCAATGCAATGACTTTTGCTCCTGAATTCTGAGCGAATTGAGCCATTTCGATGCTAACAGAGTTTCTTCCGGAATTTGAAGCAATGATAAAAACATCGTTTTCTGTCATTTCATACTCCTTCAAAAGTTCGGCTGCATAGCCTTCCAGACGCTCGACTTCCGTGCTTCCTGAAGCGTCTTTGTGAAGCATCAAATCCGGATCCAAAATGGGAATTACTCTTGCAAATCCACCGGCGCGATAAAAAATTTCTTCAGCAAGCATGTGAGAATGACCCGTACCACTGGTGTAAATCCAGCCTTGATTTTCTAGGGCAATCGCGATCCACCTAGCAGCTATTTCAATTTCCTTTTCTTGATTAAAGGCAAGCTGAAGTTTTTCAAAAACCAGTTCTTGGTATTGCTTGTAAGGTTCAAGGCTCATGATTGAAAGATCTTTAATTTAAAATAATCTCATCCACGAAAACCCATCCTTTTGCACCAGCTCCGGGGTGCCAAGCGGGCAGTTTGGAAATTGGTTTGAGTCTGATTTTTAGCTTTTCAAAATCTGTTTCAGGAAGTGAATAAGACAAAACGCCAAATCTGACTTCCTCAAGTTTCGAAGAAGCTTGGGTGGGAGTTTCAGGTATTTTTTCCCATCCAGTCTGATTACCTGTCCATATTTCCACGCTTTCAGGAGGGAATAAATAGGCTCCTTCGTTTAATAAAATGCTCAAATCGATGGTTTTTGGCTTTGAGCTCGTATCCAGAAAGACTTCGATTTCTAAAGGTGTGTCTGTGAATCCTAACCAGTCTCCTGAGGTGTGATTGGTTTTTCCTTTTACCCCATCAAATAAAGAAGTTGCACCCTTGGCTGAGTAACGTGTATGAGGCTCGGAAGCAAGTTTGTAGGATTGGGGTTTGATTCCTTCCTTGAAAAGAAGCGTTGAAACTATCGGACTTCCATTCCATTCAGGAGCAAAAGCTTTGGTACGGATTTGAGCAGTTTTATTTATCCAAATTGGCTTGGAATAAACAGGGCTTTGAATGCTGTCAGGTTCTGAACCATCCAAAGTATACCGGATTTCAGCGGTGCGAATTGGATGGGAAATGACCAATTCGATTGAATCCTGAAAAAGCACTTTGTCAAATTCAATTTTTGGTGGATTGAGTGCATAGATTACGCCCTTTCCATCAAAACCAAAATCAATTTGGGTATTAAGTAAAACCTTTTTTAATTCCTCTTTTTCTGTATCGTTCAAGCCAGAATTCCAAAGAAAAAGCTTTCTAACTTGCTGAAGTTTGCTTAGATCTTTGACACCTTCTCCGTTAAACTGATTTCCTGAAAGTGCCAAATTTCGCAGATTTTCAAGTTTTTCAAGGTTGGAAAGTTGAGCGGATGTGACTCCTGTGAAGTTCAATTGTAACTCTTCCAGATTAGGAAAATCCCTAAGAAAACTCAAATCCATGGCATCAAGTGGCATTCGGTTTAGGTTAAGCTTCACTACCTGTTCTTTCACTTTTTTCAGATCCTTAAGTGAAGTTGGATCAAAAGTTGAAATTCCATAATAAGCAACTTCCAAAGCTGGAGATCCTGGAAATACAGGGTTTACTTTTCTGAAAAAGTTATTTAAATCGTAAATATCTGAATCCGGTGCAGGGTCGAAAGTATATATTTTCTGATTTGAAAATTTGTTTGAAGCAAGCTGGAAAAGTGGTTCCTCGGATTTTAACTCAGTTACTTTTTGATCAAAAGAAGCTCCTGCCGCCACCCAAGCCTCCAAAATCTCAATTTCCTCATCGGTAAGTTGAGCCTTGTTTTTTGGAGGCATGTGTTCTTTTTCCTCTTTTGGAAGATTGATTCTTTGGATTAAGAGCGATTTCTCCATGTCTCCCGGAATCACAAATGGCCCGTTTTTTCCTCCTTTTTGTAAGCCTACCAATTGATCCATCCGCAATTCCCCTTTGATTTTGCCTTCTTTATGGCACGCAATGCATTTTGCCTCTAAGATGGGTTGAACCAAATGCTGAAAGACCTCAGCATCCTCCAATGCTACAAGTTCTATTTCATTTGACCGGATCGGAGCCAGAAGAAAGTCCTCACCATGAGTCAGATTTGCTCCAAAATGGCCTGTTAGAACGATTAAAAGAGCTAAAGTTGCAGATGAAGCACGTAGAAATATCATAGACTTTTCTCTGAAAAAGTAAATCAAAACTGCAAGAAAAAGTGATCCAACTCCAAGCCATTGGTGCCAAACTAAAGCATCTCCTTCGTAGTCCTCACTTGCCAAAATCAATCCGGCAATAACTGTGATGCCAGTCAAGTTTGCACCAAAAAGCAGGATTTGAGCACCAGCCTTTTTCAATTTTTTGTCACGTAGCCAAAGCAAGGCAATCGCCATCAAGAGCAATACAATCGGGAAATGGAGTAGGAGTGGGTGCGTTCTTCCTAAGACTTGAAGTGGAGCGGGGATTTGTAAAGAATCTCCAGCCACGCTAAGGATGAATGCCAGTCCCAACCAGAAAAAGAGAAGATTTTCGAGGATTGAATTGATGCGGGATACTTTGGGCATAAAAGGGAATTAAGCGATCAGGTCTTTTACTACTTTGCCATGGACATCAGTCAGTCGATATCTTCTTCCGAGATGCTTGTAGGTGAGTTTTTCATGGTCAATTCCCATCAAGTGCATCACGGTGGCCTGGAAGTCATGGACGTGAACCGGGTTTTCGGTGATGTTGTATCCAAAGTCATCGGTCTCACCATAGACCATTCCCGACTTCACTCCACCTCCAGCCATGAAGATGGAAAAGGCCCTCGGGTGATGATCTCGGCCATAGTTTTCAGGTTGAATCTTGCCTTGGCAATAGTTGGTTCGGCCAAATTCACCTCCCCAAATAATCAAGGTTTCGTCCAAAAGTCCTCGTTGTTTCAAATCGGTAATTAATCCGGCAGTTGCTTGATCCACGTCTTTCGCCTGACCAATCATTTGATTGGGAAGGTTGTCATGAGCATCCCATCCCTGATGATAAAGTTGTACGAATCGAACGCCATTTTCTGAAAGTTTTCTTGCCAAAAGGCAATTGGCAGCGTAGGTTCCCGGTACCAAGCAATCCGGTCCGTAAAGTTTGATGACACTGTCAGGTTCTTTGGATGTGTCAGTGATCTCAGGAACGGCGGTTTGCATTCTGTACGCCATTTCGTATTGCTG
>CAYTXN010000021.1:0-21371 GCA_964441195.1 uncultured Limnohabitans sp. | reverse complement strand
CCACATTTGGGATGTGGAGGTCGTAGGTTCGAATCCTGCCACCCCGACTTAGTTTAATCAAGCCTTTGGATAAAAATCCAGAGGCTTTTTTGTGTTTAACCAAGTAACTCATTAAAGAATAGTGTTTTCCTGAATCGGAGCATTTTTTACCCCATTCATCAAGTTTTTAAGATTTTTTCTGCTTCTTAGCCCGTATTTCAAACTTGATTATCTGAAAATTAAATTTTCGAAAAAACTATTCTCCTAACATGACGGAAATAATTAATACAATAAATGGTATAATCTGGAGTAATGCACTAATTTTTTTGTGTTTAGCAGCAGGAGTTTACTTTTCTTTTGCTACTAAGTTCGTTCAAATATCCTACTTCCAGGAAATGATTCGACTCCTCTTTGGAGGGAAATCTTCCGAAAAGGGTGTTTCTTCTTTTCAAGCTTTTGCGATCGCTATTTCAGGAAGAGTGGGAACAGGAAACATTGCCGGAGTAGCTACTGCCATTGCTATGGGAGGCCCTGGAGCAATTTTTTGGATGTGGGTAATTGCATTTTTGGGCGCTTCATCTGCCTTTATTGAATCGACATTAGGACAAATTTACAAAGAGGTCAATAATGGCGTGTATCGAGGGGGACCAGCATACTATATAGAAAAAGGCTTAGGAATAAAATGGTACGCCATGGTTTTTGCTTTTGCTACGATTCTCAGCACGGTGCTTTTTCTTCCGGGCGTACAAAGCAACAGCATTGCCCTAAGTGCAAATAACGCATTTGACATTCCTGTCCACTATACTGGGATTGTGGTTACTTTATCACTTGGATTTATAATCATAGGTGGAGTAAAAAGAATCAGTAAAGTAGCCGAAATAGTAGTGCCATTTATGGCTTTGGCTTATATACTTATGGCGGTGATAATCATTGTTATGAATATCACAGCAGTACCGTCAATATTTGCTTTAATCTTTAAGTCAGCATTCAATCTGGAAGCAACTTATAGCGGGGTTTTTGGAATGGCAATCGCTTGGGGTGTGAAGCGGGGAATCTATTCCAATGAAGCCGGGCAAGGAACTGCTCCACATGCCGCTGCTGCCGCTGAGGTTTCTCACCCGGTGAAACAAGGATTGGTTCAGTCATTTTCAGTATATGTTGACACCTTATTTGTATGTACTGCCACAGCATTGATGATTCTTTTCACGGGCCAATTCAATGTAATTGATCCCGATGGAGGTTTCATAGTAGAGAACCTCCCCGGCACTCCTTTTGGGCCTGAATTTACTCAGTTTGCGATTGGCACTCACTTTCCAAGTATAGGTAAAGGATTCATTGCAGTATCCCTGTTGTTTTTTGCCTTTACTACGATCATGGCTTATTACTTTATCGCTGAAGCGAATCTCAGCTTTCTGACGCGAAATAATACATCAAAATGGACAGTAAGAATACTCCAGTTAGCGATCCTAGCAGCTACGTTCTATGGCTCAATAAAAACAGCAGAAATTGCCTGGACTCTGGGTGATATTGGAGTTGGAATGATGGCTTGGTTGAATATTATTGCAATTCTTCTTTTAAGAAAACCTGCATTCAAAGCCTTTGAGGATTACAAAAAGCAGCGAAAAGCAGGAAAGGACCCTGTGTTTAAGGCAAAAGACATCGGTCTTGAAAATACCGATTTGTGGAAGTAGTTGGATATCAAATCTATATCTAGGGCTTTCGGTTGACGAACAAATTATTGAACTTGGAGATAGTTTCAATCCCTGAGTTTTACTTTATTTGCAAACGATCCATACGTTGCGGATGTGGCGAAATTGGTAGACGCACTGCTTTCAGGTGGCAGCGCCTTCGGGTGTGAAAGTTCGAATCTTTTCATCCGCACAAAATCCAAGAGCAGACCAAATGGCCTGCTTTTTCACTTTTTTTGAATTCGATTTTGCAATAATTTCCACAGATTCTCTTTTTCCTCTGTTATTGGAATTTCATCGCCCAACAAATACGCAAAGGAGCTCAGCGATTGACTCCTTTCGAGCGTGATTTTTAGAACTCCCACCAAAGGAATGAAAAGCACCATTCCTGAAATACCCCAGAGCCATCCTCCCAGCAAAATCGCTAAAATCACAGCTAAGGCATTGACCCTGACTTTTGACCCTACCACCAAAGGAGTAATGATATTATTTTCGAAAAGCTGAATCCCCCAAAGGACTGCAAAAGTCAAAATTGGATAGAGCAGTGAATCTGTCGTGAGAAAAACGTACAAAATCACGAAAAAAGAGGAAATGAAAACGCCTACGTATGGAATCAAATTTAGAATTGCGATAAACACCGCAAACAAAATGAAATACTTGATACCCAGTAAATAAAAGAAAATGCCTGCTAAAATTGCTACAATTCCTGTCACTCTAATTATTCCCGCCAAATAGGATTGAATAACAATGCCGGAATCTTGCGCCCAAATAAGAATTTGATCTTTATTATTTGAAGATAAACGAATCAAGAATTCAACAAAAAAATCCTTGTAATAAATCAGTAAGAAAATATAGAGCGGCACAATGCCCGCCAACGTAAGTGATTTCCCGGTTTCAAGTAAGGTCTGATTAATATTTTCAAAAGAGAAAAGCGAATATTCCTCCACAGGATTTCCAAGGTCTTTTCCAATGAGCAGGCTAAGATCCTCCAAATATCTGCTCAGCTTTGCTTCAAGATTATCACCGATTTCGGGAATTTCTTTAATTAAACCAACTATCTGATTGAGAAGAAAATAGAAAATACCAGTGGCAATAAAGCCCACCATCAAGATGGTTAAAAAGATGGCAAACCCACGAGGAATCCTTTTTCGCTCAAGCCAGGATGAAATGGGGTTTAATGCAAATGCAAAAAAGACCCCCCATACCAAAGGGACCAAAATAAATGATCCTTCAATTAAAATAATGGAACCAAAGACAATAATTGTAAGGAAGTATGCAGTGTTTTGAAGTCGATTCATAACTTATCAAAGAAGAAATTTTGATTTACTTCTTTGGAAACCCTTTGTCATAGGGAGGCTGGAAGGCCGGTAGGTCTGTTCTAACATCACATTCCTGAAAAACTTTTTCAAATGTCGGAGCCTGATCCATTCGATCACCCATCCCCCATCGTGATTTTGGGATACCATACCAATTGAGCAAAGTAGCTGCAAATGATGTCGAATCATATGGAATATCCCCTCCCGATCGGAATACCGTATTTTTCTTTATCCATGGCGAAACCATTATCGCTGGTACTCTAGGGCCCATCAGGTCAAACTCAAATCCATCCGTCCAGTCATTTGGCCAAGGCTTGGCTGCATAGGGAGGGATTACATGATCGTAAATACCTCCATTTTTGGAAAAAGTAACAACGAGCAGCGTGTCCTCCCAATGAGGACCGGACTTGATTGCCTCGTAAATGTTATTCAATGTAACTTCAGCCGGAACCATACTAGCACCTGGGTGGTAAGAAGAGGTACCAACCGGTGCGATCCAGATAGGTTCCAAAAAGCTGAAACTTGGAAGTGTACCCGCTTTAGCTTGGGTGATAAAATTATCAACACTATCCAAGAAATTACCCTTATTCGAATCAATACTAGGCACTTGTCCCTCAAGATATAAATGATAGGTAAAAGGATGGTTGGTCCATTCAATTGCGTTATAGATTTTCCAATCGCTGATGCCATTGTTCCAAAGCACTTTCCATAGCGATTGACGATGAGGGTATTGATTCCAATTTTGGTAGATGTTTCCACCTTCCCAAGTATCCAGCCTGTTCATCGCTGATCCTGTATGTGCAAAAGACCTGTTGATATCTGTGCCCCCCGGTACTGAGCAAAACCATTCATCGCTGATGGCAAAGTTTTCAGCAAGGCCATTCAAAACAGGTAGCTGCTCAGGGGTCAAACTTAGCATGACATCATCACTTGAATTGTTTTGGACGAAACCACCCATATCGGGTTTTGCCTTTCCGGGATAACCGGGATATCTGTTATAAAACATCTGCTGCAATCCATCCGAATTATCGTGGAAAGGATCTTGTTTTTGATCAGACAAATCCCACTGATCGCTCAGCTGCCCGTCATGAAATTTAGATTGAAAGGCTTTCTTTTCCCGATCCAAATTAAAATTCTTAGTGCTTGCACCTTCGAATGGTTTGTCTGAGCCAATAAAATTGATTGCTGTCTGATCTTTTTCATAAAGCCAACCACAGACATTGTCAAAAGATCTGCTCTCCAACATATAATACACCACATGCTTGATTTTTGATCTCATATAGTCTATGGTGCCTGGCTCAGGATTTCCGTCCGACACATTTTGAGTTTTGCCTTGTATCGCCAAAATGGAAGAACTGTTTTTGATCCCATCCGGAAGTGTTCCTTTGGATATTTCTTCAAAAGGAATTTCAGAACCCGGCCTAAAAGCCCAAAGTGTAAAATCAGATTCTCCTGGGATCCAGGTTAGGATTTTATTTCCTACTGGTACTACTTGATGTCTTGAATCTATTCCGCACCAGTTACCTCCCCAGACTTCAGGGATAGATAACGGAACATTATTTTGTGGATCGAAGCTCCAAATTCTGACATTCGAACCATCTCCATGTCTGTCAATGACATAGTTACCCATACAAATCAGCTCATGACCTTCTTGGATCGAAGGAAAACCACCTTGCGGGGTATATGTTGAAGGTAAAGGATCAGAGGTATTTGGATTCTGGAAATTAGGATCAAAATTGTACAACATGTAAGTCCCTCTCCCCTTACCTCCGACAAAAAACAACATGAAATTCCCCATCGAAATGAGCGGCAATTCATTTTGCTCATTTGGATCGTCTGAATAATGTGTCCTGTATCCCCAAAACTTTTTGGATGACCACACTCCTTTTTGAATTGCGGTTCCATTCAATGGATCCGTCGAATTTGGGTCAAATTCAAAAAGTCGATATGGGTAGTTTTTTCCATTGTCTGCATTTGTCCCAGGGCCCCATTCAAGCAGATATCCACCAATAGTAGCGAGCTTATTAGCGGGATCAATTACGGCAGATTCAGAAATAGCCAGCGGACTAAAAACATTGGTCTTTTCAGGATTAAAACCCCAGACTTGGTACCTTTTGTCTGAGTTGGTACGGGAGATTAGGAAGGTGCTCATTGGATTTGGATAAAAATGAAAAATGGAACTTGAATTTCAGGATATTACCCGAAAAACAAATCAAAATTGTATTTATACTGCTTAAATTAAGTAAAATATTCTGTAAAAAATCCTAAATTAAACCACCAGACGTTCAATTTTTTCATTGAGTTGGAATTCCTTGAAATGCGATACTTTATCGATAAAAAACCTAAACACAAAACCTAAAATGCAAAGCACAATTGACATCAACCTGGCCGGAGACGAGGAATTGCTTACGCAACTTTTTTCTTTCACTCCAGAAAAATCAGCGGCAGGACTAACCACCTTGGAAACTTTCATAGGGCATTTTATAAATCAAACTCTTCAACGTGATGGCTTATTCGGCGCATGGGCTAAAGTTTGGAGTATTAATGGTAGCTACAACCTTAAAATCTCCAGTCCTCACCACGATTTAAGTCAATATGGAAAGTCTATTCCTGACTTTATCGAAGCGGGAAAATTGGCTTTGCAAATCGTCCAACAAAACCAGGCACAGCTCGATCAAGTAATCAAATCTACAGGGAAAGGAATGCAATTCATTCTTCCCTGGGGACTTGCTTTAGCAAAAGTTAAATCGGTTCAAATGCTGCATTTCCCACCTATTGAGGCCTATATTTATTCTGATTACATCTTTTCACCTACCAACCGACGCTGGGAAAATCTTTTGGGATACAATGGATTGGATTCCCAGGATTTTCCAAAAATGGAAAGCATCGTTGATTGTGTCCCGATAGGTGCTCCAGGTGGTGATACCCAGGGAATCGCACCATTTAATCAGATTTTTGCTCCCTACATCAAGAAAATGCTCCAAGCACGGTTGACTTCTGACGGGTATAAAACTCAGCCTGTAGTAGCCTGCGGTTCTCCGGTTCACGATTTACTTCAAGTCATGTTTTCTGATCAAATTAAATGTAAACCAAATACGCTGGATGTACTGAAAATCAAACTTTATGATGACGATACTATCACTCCTTTTATCATCGCAAATCATCCAAGTCAATACCTCTATTACACAGACAAGCCATTTTCTGAAGAGAAAAAAAACATCTTGATGCAAGATTTGATTGCAACTGGATGGCAGGCTAGAATGGCCGAAAACTTCAATGGAACTTCAGAGGAAGTTCTGGAAGCATTGAAAACCTATTGGACAGATCATCCGGATTTCCAAAAAATTATGGATCAGGAGGATCGGGCCTACAATTTCAATCAATAGCAATGTTTTATTACTTCGGGTATGGCTCAAACATCAACTTGATTTCCCTGCGGGCAAAAGGTGTAGAGCCAATCAAATCTCAAAAAGCAAAATTAAAAGGCTGGAAATTGAAATTCAATGTACAACATTGGTTTCGACATGAAGGAGGAATGGGGAACATCGAACCTTCAGAAAATCCTGAGGACCAAGTGGAAGGAATGGTTCATTTATGTCTTGATAATCAATTGGTTTCCATGGATGCTATGGAATCATTCGGCGTCGCTTATGACAGAGTCGAGGTGCTTTTACAAACCGAAAATGGACCTGTAAAAGCTTGGGCCTACGTAGGACTTCCTGATTATCTGGATGAAACCTGCTTACCTTCTCGAAGGTATTTGAATATCATTCTTAAAGGTGCAAGAGATGCGGGTCTAAGCGACATTTACATCAACAATCTTAGGAAACACCCCCTTTTACCTGAAATAGAATATCCTGATTTCCATGCACCAGAGGGCGATTTCCCAACTTTCACTCATGAATCTTTATCTCAAATTCCAAAGTTTACGGCTCTTTTAGGAGCGGTCTTCGATATGAGTGGGGCACGAAAAAAATTAAAAGTCATTGAGGGACTTTTTGGAGGAAAAGACATGACACTATTTCACCTGAAAAGACATGATACAAGTACCGGAAATGAAACGCTCGAAGATGTGAAAAATGGGAAAATTTCAGAACAAGGCCAAAAATATCTAAATGCCTATCTCAATGAATACAATAAAGAATTTAAGTATGTAGGAAGGTATGTTTTCGATGCAAGCTAGGTTGAAAAAAATCCAGATATTTAGAAAAAATAAGACCAAACAACCCTAATCAATACATAAGATGAAACAATATAAAGAGGCGATGCCTCATGGTCCCATTCAGGAGGTTTTCAAAGACGTTTTTTTTGTGACCGGAACTATGAAAAATGAGTTTTTCGGTTCGATGTGGCAATTTAGCCGTAACATGACCATAGTCCGAGAAAATGGAAATCTCACGATAATCAATTCTGTTCGATTGAACGAGGAGGCTTTAGCTGAACTAGATAATCTGGGTAAAGTAATAAATGTGGTTCGGATCGGTGACATGCATGGAGTTGATGACCCGTTTTATGTAGATCGGTATCATGCAAAATTTTGGGCTATGCCCGGCATGAGAATTCAGGAGGGATTGAACGTAGATAAGGAACTGACTGAAGATGGTGAAATGCCTTTTGGTGATACTACATTTTTTGAATTCAAAACTGTAGCAAGACCTGAAGGAATTCTCAGACTTGAGCGTGAAGGAGGAATCATGATTGCCTGCGATTCTCTTCAAAACTGGGTAGAACCAGATCAGTTTTTCGACGAGGTTACAGTTCCTACCATGGAAAAGATGAATTTTTTCAAAAAAGCCGGACTTGGATTAGCTTGGCTTCATGAAAGTCAGCCAAAAGTTGAGGACTTTGTTCGCCTAAAAACGGTACCATTTAAACATGCTCTTTGTGGTCACGGTTATCCACTTAAACATGAAGCTCAGGAAGAATACCACAAAACGATCGCTCAATTTTTCAATCTTTGATTTGTGAAAAACCTCCATGATATACCTCTGAATGAATCCATTCCTGGATATATCGTGGAGGAAATTATTGTTGAGTCATTTCCACATATCCTTTATCTCGCAAAGCGAAAAAAGGATGGGGAACGGGTAGTTTTAAAAACACTCCTTGATCCATATCCTAAGAAAGAGCACTTAGCAAGCCTCCGCAGAGAATATCAAATAATTTCCAAACTTGGAGAGGAAGGTGTCATCAAAGCCAATTCCCTGATCAGTTTCGGGAATGGTAAACCTGCGATGGAAATGGAGCGATTTGGGATATCCCTAACCCAGCATGTCACTTCTTTTCCAAATCGGATATTACCAATAGATCAGTTTTTTGCCATCGCTATTCCTTTGATTAGATCTTTGGGCAAAATCCACGAAAAAGGAATCGTTCACAAGGATCTCGTTCCTCGAAATATCCTGATTGACCCGCAATCATTGGATGTCCGGCTGATTGATTTCAGTGCAGCATCAGAACTTTCCAGAGAGCATCAAGATGTGGCAATCTTAAACAATATCGAAGGATCGCTACCCTATATTGCGCCGGAACAAACCGGTAGAATGAATCGGGACATTGACTATCGAACCGATTACTATACCCTAGGGATTTCTTTCTTTGAGATACTTACTGGGAAACTTCCATTTACTGCGAAAGATGCATTGGAATGGGTTCATTGCCATATCAGTCGCCAGCCTCCCACCCCCTCCTCGGTCAATTCCTCGATACCAAAAATGGTATCAGCCATAATCGAGAAGCTCTTGGCTAAAAATGCGGAAGATCGATACCAAAGTAGCTTTGGACTGGTGGCAGATCTCGAGAGAGCTCGAGAAAATTATCAGAACGGATCAAATCCAAGTGAAATTCTTCTTGCACAATCAGATGTCTCAAGACTCTTTCAAATTCCACAAAAGCTCTATGGGAGAACTCAGGAACTTAAAAAACTTGAAACCTATTTCGAAAATACCACTTATGGATCGGTAGAATTCTGCTTAGTCTCAGGTTATTCAGGTGTCGGCAAGTCTGTTTTAGTCCAGGAGTTAGGACGCTCAATTGCCAAAAAAAGAGGGTATTTAATTCATGGTAAATTCGATCAATTCCGGCAAAACGCAGCTTATGTAGCCATTGCAAGTGCATTTCGGGATTTGATCCGACAATTGCTCGGAGAGCCAAAAGAACGGCTGGATGAGTGGAGTGACAAAATTTCCGCCGTACTAAATACCAATGGAGAGCTCATGGTGGAATTGATTCCGGAATTGGAATTAATAATTGGGAAACAAGCTCCTGTGCAGGAGCTTTCTCCCACAGAAACACAAAACCGATTTCTGATCTTATTCCTGAATTTCGTGAAGGTTTTTGCCAATGAGGAACACCCTTTAGTCATTTTTCTGGACGACTTGCAATGGAGTGATATTCCAACTTTAAACCTGATCAATCGCCTAGTTACAGCTCAGGAACAAAACCATCTTTTCCTGATTGGCGCTTTTCGAGACAACGCCGTAGATGCTACTCATCCTTTGATTTTGACTTTGGAAGAAATCAAGAAAAAGCGGGAAGTCGGAATGTTGCTTTTGAAGCCATTGAGTCAAGAAGCTGTGGATCAGATCATCATGGACACCTTGGTTTGCGACCATTCCCGATCCGAACAACTCAGTAGGATTTTATTTGAAAAAACCGGTGGAAATCCCTTTTTCACCATCGAGTTGTTAAAAAATCTACATGATCGCGGGGTGATTTTTTTCGATCTCAACCGGGGAGAATGGGACTGGGATATTGAAGCTATCCGAAATGTAGAAAACAGCGATAGCGTCATCGATTTTCTTGTTTCCAGTCAGCATCGATTAAACGAATCTACTCAACACATCCTACAACTGGCAGCTTCCATAGGAGCAACTTTTGATCTCAGGACCCTCTCCATCATCCGTGAAGGAAGTATGGAAACGACAGCTTCTGAACTCTATGAAGCGATCAAAGCCAACATGGTCATTCCACTCAATGAGAATTACAAATATGTTGGTGTTGCTTTTTCCGGAAAAACAGAAGAAAAAGAAGACTTCCCTGAGTCTGTTTTAGGGTTGCTGAATCCAACCTATAAATTCCAGCATGACAGAGTTCAGCAGGCGGCATATTCCATGATTCCTCAGGAAAAACGACAAGCCTTGCATCTTTCTATCGGGCGATTGATTCTCACTCATACTTCTGCCAAAGAATTGGATGAGGTCTTGGTAGATGTGGTAGGGCATCTAAATGAAGGAAGAAATTTGGTTAAGGATCCAAAGGAAAAAAGGGAGTTTTCACGGCTAAACCTCGAGGCGGGCATTAAAGCGAGACATTCCTCTGCTTACGAGGCGGCTTTGGGCTACCTCAAAATCAGCCACGAAATGCTCGAGGATGATTCTTGGCAGACTGACTACGAATTAATGTGGAAACTCAGCGAAGAACTCCAAAGCTGTTTTTATCTCACCGGAGATTGGCAAAATGCGGATGATTGGACTGAAATCATGCTAAGAAATGCCAAAAATCCTGTAGAGAAAGGATTGGTTTTGGCGGTCCGAACTCGTCAATATGCTACAATTGGTAAACTTCCAGAATCCATAAAAGCAGCATATCAGGGACTTGCAATTCTTGGATTCAACTTTATCCAAGTACCGGATGAAAAAAATGTCGAAGAAGAAGTCCGACTGGTGACTGAAAATCTAAATGGAAAAGCTGTCTCCGACCTCATCAATAACCCTGAAATCAGCGACCAAAAAGCGAAAATTGCCAGCCAATTGCTGATGGAAATTTTCCCTGCTGCTTTCCTATCAGGATCGGGAAGAATGTTCCCTTACCTGGTTTTGAAATCCGTCAATATTGCTTTAAAATATGGCAATAGTCCTGAGACAGCATTTGCTTATGCAGGGTATGCTATGCTGCTTTCCGGATATTTTGAAAACCCTGCTGAAGGCTATAAGTATGGAAAACTGGCTGTTAATCTGATTGAAAAGTTTGACGAGATTTCCTTGCGATCGCGGATCATTTATGTCTACACGATGTTTGTCCACCATTGGAGCAATCACTGGTCGAGTATGACGACTTGGTTTCAGAAGGGGATCAAAGCTGGATATCAATCCGGGGATTTATTATACTTGGCATATAGCGCTCAGGATTGTATCATCTGGGATCCCACACTCGATCTTGAGACTGCATCACGAGAGCAGCGAAAGCTATTGGTAATAGTAAAAGAATGTGAATACCAGGATTCCTATGATTCTGGTACACTTTTTCTGCAAATGCAGCAAAATTTCCAGGGCTTGACTAAAAGTCAATTCTCCCTGACTGACGAGAATTTTGATGAAATGGAATGCGTCAGTGGAATGCTGGAAAGGCATTTTATGACTGGAATTGCCAATTATCATATCTATAAAGCAGAAATTCACCTGCTCTATAATGATCCAACAGGAGCGCTTCCTCATATCAGAGAGCAGGAAAACCTTATGGCTTCGGTAATGTCTCTTCCCCAATCTGTTAGATTTCAAATCGTCTCCTTTCTCGTTAGAGCAATGACGCTTCCAAATCTTGAAATGGAGGAAAAGGAGTCGATTTTATTTACCATGCATGAAGGCTTGGTTAAAATGACCAGATGGGCCGAAACTTGTCCAGAAAACTTCGAACACCTTCGATTGCTAATGGAAGCCGAATTGGTGGCTGATTCCGGAAAGTTTAGCGAAGCTCTAAGTCTCTACGAGCAAGCAATTCAACTTTCAAGTAAAAATGGTTTCATCAGAGACGAAGCTATGGCCAATGAAATGGCCGCGAAATTCTTAATCAGAAGTGGATTATCAAAAGCATCTGAAGGATATTTATTGGCCTCTCATTACTTATACTACCGATGGGGTGCTTATCGAAAAACTCAGGAGTTGGAAAAAAGGTATCAAATTTTCCGTACTTCTAGCCAATACAACACCACCTCCCCAACCAGGCAAAACCTGAGTGATTCAGGGACTTTCAGTTCAGACTCACTTTCCGCTGATTATTTGGACATGAGTTCGGTATTCCGTGCTTCCCAGATTATATCCGGAGAGTTGGTTTTAGGCAGACTTTTAAAGGCAACCTTGCAGATTCTAATTGAAAATGCGGGAGCGAAAAAAGGATTGCTCGTAGAGCAAAAAGAGGGTAATCTATTAGTTCAGGCACAAAACGATGCTGATCATCCAGAAGAACTTCAAGTGACTCCAACGGATTCGCTGAAGGTCGATTCTTCTATTTTACCTATTTCTCTTATTAACACTGCTTTGCGGACCAATAAGCCAATTGTGATTGGGAATGCACGTGAACAAAATGCTTTTTCCTCAGATCCTTACTTGATCAATCAGAAACCACTCTCCATGATGTGTGTTCCACTTTCTACTCATAATCAGGGTAATGTGGCAGTTTACCTAGAAAATAATTTAACTCACAGTGCCTTCACAGAGGACAGGGTCAAAGTCATCAAGCTTTTGGCAGCACAGGCTGCAATCTCGATTGAAAATGCGAGAATCTATGAACAACAGCAAAATTTGCTGAAAGCCCAGCAACACTTCGTTCCTATTCAATTTCTAAAACATCTGGGCCACAATGATATCTCAAAGGTGAAACTCGGAGAATCAGTGTCAATGGACATGACGGTTCTTTTCTCCGACATTCGTAACTTCACCCCTTTGGTTGAGCTTCTGACTCCTCAATCTGTAATTGAGTTGCTGAATGAATATTTCAGCCATCTTGGAAAGCATATTTCGGAATCGGGAGGATTTATTGATTCCTATTCAGGTGATGAATTTTTGGCGCTTTTCGCTGTTCCCCCACACAAAGCAGTGGAGGCCGGAATAAAAATGGCTGCTGCACTCAGAAAATTCAATCTTGAATCCGAGTCAAATGGTCGGCCGATCCTCAAAATGGGTCTGGGTGTAAATACCGGACCTTTGGTATTGGGGACTATGGGAGCATTTGACCGAATGCAATGCTCAGTGTTGGGTGACACAGTAAACCTTGCCTCCAGAATAGAACAGCTTACCAAAGTCTATGGTGCACAGTTTCTGATCGGAGAAAACACTTTCAAAACCTTAGAAAATCCCGAAAAGTACTCCATTCGAATGGTAGACCGTGTTGCGGTCAAAGGAAAGGCACTTGCTGTGAGTCTTTATGAAGTCTTGGATGCTGAGGAAACTGCAAGGAAGGAGGCCAAAGAGGCTACTCAGGAGTTACTTCAAAGTGGAATGGACGCCTACTTTAGCCGAGACTTTGCCTTGGCTTTTGAGATATTTTCCAAGGGAATGGTTCAGGATGTCGAAGATCCGGTGTTTGAAATATTCTTAAATAGATCTCAACGATATTTAGAAAATCCTCCACCTATTGATTGGAAGGGGTATGAAAGTCTATATTCGAAGTAGGTCAATAAATCTTCAAAAATAATTCTATTAAATACTGAATATCATTTATTTAAATTTTTTCCTTTCAATCACTAATTGAAACAAATTCATGCAGGTTTTACGATTAGGCGTGGTAATGGATCCCATCGAATCCATAAATCCAAAAAAAGACACTTCACTTGCTTTGATGCTGGAAGCACAGTCTAGAGGCTGGCAATTAGTTTACTTGGAAATGAAAGATCTTTTCCTGAGAAGTGGTCAAGCTGAAGCAAGAATGCGTCGAATCAAAGTAATGGATGATTTGCAAGATTGGTACAAAATAGAAAGCGAAACCTATGGTAATCTTTCGGAATTGGATGCGATCATTATGCGGAAAGATCCACCCTTTGACATTGAATACATCATGGCTACCTACATTTTGGAAAGAGCCGAGCAACAAGGTGTGCTAGTCTTAAATAAGGCACAATCACTGCGCGATGTCAACGAGAAAGTATTCACGGCGTGGTTTCCCCAATGCTGTCCCCCAAGTCTTCTGACACGTTCCAAATCAGCGATCAAGGATTTTCTCCAGATTCACCATAAAATCGTTGTCAAACCAACCTCGAAAATGGGAGGTCAATCGATCTTTGTCATCTCAGATGGAGATCCAAATACCAATGTCATTATTGAGGAGCTGACGCAAAGAGAAACCTGCTATATCCAAGCGCAAGCCTACATCCCCGAAATCACCACTCAAGGAGATAAAAGAATTATATTAATAGATGGTGAACCAGTGAATTATGGCATCGCCCGAATTCCAGGAGAAGGTGATCATCGTGGAAATTTGGCAGTGGGCGCCGTTGCTGAAGGATTTGAATTGACCGAACGAGATAAATGGATCTGTGCTCAAATAGGCCCCGAACTGAAAAATCGGGGGTTGTTTTTTGTAGGCATTGATGTGATCGGTGACTATTTAACGGAAATCAATGTCACCAGTCCGACAGGCATCAAAGAAATCGGCAAAATCTTCCATATAAACATTGGCGCAAGATTCTTTGAAGTCCTTGAAAACAAACTTTCTAACCGCATTAGATAACCATGATCTCGCCTCTTAGCAACCAAAATGGACAAACAGTAGATTGGTGGTTTGTTTACAAATTGCCCATAAATATCGGTCCGAATAAGGATTCCACTGGATATGAGTTTCTTTATTCTGATTCATTACCAGATAATGGACTTAGCCTCTCTCCCATTTCATTGGACCACTCAGAATCAGCTTTGGGTCTGACACTAGATCAGATTTTTTCTCCAATTTCAGACTATGGGTATGTTTTGTGGAATGATGAAATTCCACCTACTCAAGAAAATCCTAAACCAAAGAACAAAGGTTCAAAAGGTCATACAAAGGGGGTTTTAGCATTTTCTAAAGAAACAGATAGCGGTTATTATCTGCTTCATTCCACGCCTAGATTCCCACTTCCAGGAGCCAAAATCCTTCCGGATTACGAGCGAAAATTTGGGCAAACTTATCTTTGCGTCAGCTTAAAGGATTATCAAACAGCCAATCAAATTGCGGAAATCCTGCACTCCCAACATGAAGCTCAAGTTTATGCAAGTCACCTTCCTGGAATCAACGAGGATGAATCAATTTTCAAATTTGCCAATGATATGCCTGCAATTTCTCCAACAGAACCTACTCATTTTCAATTTGAAACACATGGAGGAATCAACTTTAACTTAATAGCAAAAAACAAAAAATGGAGCAGAGCTCCTAAAGGAGGCAAGTTTGGAAAGGATTTTTGGAAGGACCTAGTTGGTCCTACTCTCAAATGCAATATCGACGTAGAGTCTTGGAGGAGAGGGATTGTGTTTGGAGATATTGACGAAGGGATCAAGGATATCACAGAAGATATTGTAGATGTAGATCTTGGGAAAATTGGAATGAGTGGATTTTCTTGGGCATTTGAAAAAGACCATGCAAAGTGGGGTATTGCCCCAAGTATTGACCCTGGCTACATTATCATTTCGGACATAAACCGACAACTTAGCCAGTCAAATCGGGGTGGCGGTGGTCTAGCATTCCAAGATTCCGACCTTTGGAATTTTCTTGATAAAATCCAGATTGTAGAAAAGAATATTGAAACCGATCCACATAAAGACCAATCTTAAACTCAACTTTTTGAATTCGCGTCGAAATGAACCAAAAGTTAAATCTTGAAGCATGTCGTGATTTTTTAGCCCAGGAGCTTTTTAGTCCAAAAAAAACTCAGATATACTCAGTGGCCAATGTCGGATTAGTTGGAGTAGAATTGGAAGCTTTTCCCATCAGATTTTTTGACTTTGAAAAAACTAAAGCCATACCGGTTCCTCTGAAGGGAAGCGGATTTTCACTTCAGGAAACACTTGAAAAAGTATCCAAAATAAATGGTGGTAAAGTTGATTTCTGTGAAAATGGAAGCCCTACCCCAATTCGATTTCCAAATGGAAGTTCTTTCCAATACGAGCCTGGAGGACAAGTAGAAATAGCTACCAATCCCTGCAAATCCTTGTCTGAATTAGTCAATCAGCTCCGATTTCAGCAGGATTTATTGGATCAGATCACGAAAGAGCATCAAGTTTATTTCGCCCAGATTGGCACCAACCCTTGGTTTGATTCAGCTCAAATCGGGCTCCAACTGGACAAACCTCGGTACCGAGCGCTTCAAAAGTACCTTGCTTCAATTGGACCATGTGGAGTTAAAATGATGCGTCAGACCTGTTCGCTTCATGTTAATCTTGACCTCGGCTCAACTGAAGACACTCAAGTAAGAAGAATACTAGCAGCTAACCTTTTGACTCCTTTTGCAAGCGCTATTTTTGCTAATTCTGGGATTCTTGAACAGAAGGTTACTCCAAGAAAATCTCATCGAAGCTTCCTTTGGCAGCATTTAGACTCCAATAGATCAGGTATTAGAATACCGAAAGGCACCGATGCTTTCTCTTCAAAGCGTGAGTTGATTGATTACTATTTGGAGTTTGCGATGAAAGCGCCAATAATTCACATCAAGTCACTAGGTGACCAAGTTTTTTCAGAAAAATTCACTTTTGGCAAATGGTTAAAAAATCTATATAAGGGGATTTTTCCTAGTTTAATTGACTTGGAAAATCACCTTTCCTTGCTTTTTCCTGAAGTGAGGTCAAAAGGATTTCTGGAAATCAGAACTGCAGACGCGCTACCAAGGGAGTGGCAATTAGTTCCGGCCTTTTTCTATGTGGGAATTCTCTATTCTGAGAAATCTTTGGAAAAGTCACTCGAACTCCTGCTTCCCCTACGCAGCGAAATAGATTCACTTTGGCAAAAATCATCTTTTGGATTTGAGTCTGAGCAAATTCAGAAACTCTCAACAAAACTGATGGAATTGGCGATAGACGGACTCGATAGCTTACCTCATGATTTTGTAGGAAGTGAATCACAGAATAATCTTACTGCATTCTTTGAAAAATTCACTTTGACCGGCAAGACAGTTGCCGATGAGTCCTTTCTTAGATTTTTAGAAGGCAAGTCATTGATTTATTGAGAGATTATTCTAACTTCTTGGATTCTTTTATATCTCTAATTTTTAACAAACCACTCGCTTTCTATGACTGACTTTTCTCCACTTCAGAAGGTCATTTCCGTGATCAAATCTCAAAAATCTTTACCGATTGTAGTATTTGACCTCGATGACACCTTGTTTTCTACGGCTCGCAGAAATCTAATTATCATTCAAAATTTTGCAGCTGATCAGGGAGATGCATTTCCTGATTTTGCCAAAGTAGCCTCCAACCTAAAGCTTTCAGACATGAATTGGAGCGTAACTTTTGCGCTCACACAGGCTGGGCTGGATCCAAACTCAGCTTCAATCAAGCCATTTATTGCTTATTGGGGGAATACCTTTTTCTCCGATGATTATGCTTCATTGGATTTACCAAATCCCGGAGCAGTTGATTTTGCCAACGCGTGTTACGATGCAGGAGCAATGATATTTTACCTGACAGGTCGCCACATCGGTGATCCAGGGCTGCGAAACGGAATGGGAATAGGTACTGCTTTGGACTTCACCAACAGAGGATTTCCTTTTTGGAAAGGGCGCTGTGAACTCAAGCTGAAAAAAGAAAAAACCCAAACGGACGTCGATTATAAATCCGAAGCTTTGGCAGAGATTAACTCTCTGAAAGGAACAGTGGTGGCAACATTTGACAACGAACCAGCCAACTCAGCGCTTTTCAACCAACATTATCCAAATGCTTTGAATTTTTGGGTAAAAACCACCTGGAATCCCAATGATAAAGCCAGTACTGACGGCCTGAATATAATTTCTGATTTTTCAAATTGGCAAGCTCCTACTACCAAATACTAAATTCAATAACTATGACAACTCATCGCTACTCACTTGGACCAGTTAGGGCCCTAAACGAACTTTTTCCAGCGGCAAAATTTGCAAACAAAGAACTTAAGTTCAGACATCGAGCCGATGTGATCCGACATTACACTCAAAACTCTTTGAATGCTGACCGAATTCATGGAGTTGATCAAGTCAAAATAATCAAGGAAAATGAA
Organism: uncultured Limnohabitans sp.; assembly: GCA_964441195.1. Taxonomy (GTDB): domain Bacteria; phylum Bacteroidota; class Bacteroidia; order Cytophagales; family Cyclobacteriaceae; genus Algoriphagus. Next base: position 3,463 of record CAYTXN010000021.1, on the reverse strand, counting down.
GAATACATTATTGAGCTAAGTGGGACTACTCCACTAGAACTACTGAAAACTTTTGGAGATCGGCACAAGAAGATTTTTAATGCTGACAATGCCAGAAAAGCCATTCGGGGCAAAAAACTGATGGAGCGATTTGGGGTTTGGAATCCTTTGAACAATTATTCAGTGAACAAAAATCCCGGAGATGGGACCTCCAAATGGACACTTTTCCCACCATTGGGATTAAACGTAATTGGACAAAAGGGTCTGCTCCTACTCCATTATCCACCTTGGGCGGTACTTCAGGCGGGTACTTTTGAGAATGCCATGACCATGCAACGTTGGGGAAGAATGTTGAAAGCAGCCGGGGTTCCTGAAGATGAAGTAGACCTCTACAAAACTTTCATTGACGTCAATCCTGTTGCGGCACCCGGATCTGGGGAAAGCGAATATCCAAATGATTACATGCCGATAATGATGGCTTCGGCATTTTTTGACGGACCATTGGATCGGGATTATATCAAATCAATGCTCGAGCTCTACCTAACTCCTCCAGGTTGGCCCGAAGACAACAAATACACACTTCCCTTGCTGATTTGTGGATCTCCTCTATATGACCCACAGGCACCGGGATGGTTTCGTACAGCCTATACGGATATTCTCCCCACACAAAAGGGAGAAAACAACGGTGTCCCCTATTCCATACCGCTAGTTGACGTGATGCAAACGGGCAAATTCAAAGTAAGACCTGATTCTAAACGGGAAACGCCCTATTTCATCGGGAATCACATGATTGCGGCAGGTGTTACCGGCAAATGCACTAAAGACGCTTCCCAAATCCCGGATATCCGACAATATGAAGCGCAGGATCTAGTGGCAGCAACTTTTCTAAAACTTTACACGGAAAATCCGAATCTGGAACCTGAACAGGCCAAAGCCATGGCTTGCAAAAGATGGTATGGAAATGAAGCTGGAACTGGTGCCCCAGCACCTCCAGACCCTAATGATGCGCTGACTTTATGCGCATTGGGTCAGATGGATTTGTTTTTTACCCCAAATCCTCCGAGCCCAACTTATAATTTTAAACAGGCATGTATAAGATGCCAAGAAGCAAAAGAGAAAAATAATCCCTGCGGAGATCCCATCGGGCCAACAGATAAGAATAAGCTATCTTGTTGATCTGGAACCTATATAAAGCAAAAAACCGGAGCTCATCACTCCGGTTTTTTTATCATCGGAATTTAACTTCTAATAATTTAGAAATTCCCTCTAAGTTCTCCGGAGGGAACATCCCCTGAATGAATATTCACGTAGGCATACCCTGTTCTGAAAGCTTCTTTAAGAATTACCAAATCTCCACCCATAAGCTGTCCTGACAACATATTTGATGTAATCCCACCTTTGGCATAGACTCCACTGAACGGGCCCATAACTTCATCGCCTCTCAGTGTAACCACAACTCCACCATTGGCACCCGCTTCAGCTAAATGGATATGTGAAAAAAGAATATTTGATTCAATCCCATCAATATTGACCTGAAATCCAAGATTAGTATCGTTGGTATCAAATTGGAATTTAGCAAGTCCGGAAGCCTCAGTCATAACTGAAGGAACCTCGTTAGCACCGGATAATTGAACGGCAAAGTTTTTACCAATACCCGGATTCTTGATGCTTACTTGGCCTCTCAATTCACCACCTCCATTTACCTGTGTGTGAATATTTACATAGACATTCCCTGCTCTAAACTCGTTTATCAACTGAGCCAAAGTGCGTCCAGTGATATCCTCATCTCTGATTTCTCCTGAGGCAATGAGTCCATTATTAAGTCCATCGTTTGCACCTAATAAGGTTACGACAACAGGTCCATTTTGGCCCGCTGGCGCAAAGTGAAGATGACCAAACAAAATGTCGGTTGTGTTTGCAACCCTGATTTCATAATTCAGGGATTTGCCATCCGGACTGAGTGTAAATGAAGCCGCGCCAGCACCTGGAGAAACTAAACCAAGTGGCATTCCGGTGTTATCAACTTCTTCAGAACCTATCAGAAAAGCTCCGAATTCTGTCCCAAAACCCTTACGGGCATTTTCCCCACCCTCACTTACTTCGGCAAGTTCCTCTGCCAACTCTTGACTCATCGGAGCTTCCTCTGGAACTGTCTGGCAACTTATCACAGCAAAAGCCACTAGGCTAGCCATGAAGATTTTGTAAATTGATTTGTTCATTGGTTTTTTTGGTTTTGATTATTGAAAAGATTCTTTCCAATAAACGAGGTAAAACCAAAGGTTGGATTGAGGTGATTATCAAAAAGTTAAAAACTATCGATAGAGGAAGTCTACCAATTTATAAAATCCAAAATAATCACCTAAATACACTTTAATTTAAAATATGAGTAACCATTTATTCGAAGTGAATTGAACAATACTATAGATGAAAGTAGAAATGAAAAATGGCACCATAGATTATTTACCGCTTACTGATTTTTAAAAAAGCGAAAAAATATTTTTATTCTTTTCGAATTAATTAGTCGGATTCATTCTCAAAACCGATTTGTAGAAAAATTATAGAATTCAGCCTAGAAGACTAAAAGCTGGATACATGATTCTGCAGTTTTTGAAAAAACTGAATTCTTGTAATCAAGGATTTTCCAATTTCCAGTTCACTTTTTATATATTAAGATTGAAAATCAGAAAATTACCCCCTTTCAATTCTGAAAAAACCCAATCAACCTAAATCCTATGTCACCATACCGTGCCACTTTCAATTTTGCCCTTTTTTTGATTCTCATTTTAGTTAGCTGCAAACCCAACAAATCAAATGAAAGTGAAAACTCAAGTGAACCGACAGTATTGACTTTGCTTCAAAACGAAAGTGAGGGGACCATTGCAGTTTTCAGACAAGGAGAGGAAGAACCAATTCTGGTTCAAAATGCCAAGGAGGATTTTCGCCCCTACATTCATCCCATTTTGGCACCCGACGGGAAAGGTACTTTGACCGAGTATAGCCCCGGACATCATAAGCATCAGACAGGTTTATATTGGGGTTTGACCCGAGTCAATGGACGGGATTACTTTCATAATCCTCAGGGTGATTATTGGAAAAAAGTCGCCTTGAATATCGTGGAAGAAAGCGGGGAGCAAGTGAAATGGCAGACGATTTATCAGCTTTTGGATTCTCTAGGCAACCCAGTAATGGAAGAAACCCAAAACTGGAGTTTGAGTGAAGTGAATGGAGAATACAATTTAGATCTGGAATGGAAGGGGGAAGCAAAAACCGAGGTAACCATTGGACAGTATGACTATGGCAGTCTTTTCCTTAGAATGCCATGGAAAGAAGGTATAGATGGTGAAATCATAAATGCCGCCCGACAAAAAAACGAACTGGCTGAAGGTCAACCATCGATGTGGGTGAATGTTGGGATGACCATTGAAGGCCGGGAAGATCGGGTCAATGTCGCAGTTTTTGATCATCCCGAAAACAGAGGCTACCC
>CAYTXN010000020.1:20044-21415 GCA_964441195.1 uncultured Limnohabitans sp. | reverse complement strand
TGCCTTTACCGGTATCTGTGATATCTACTATGACATATTTGTCGCTGTCTTGAAGGATATCAATAGTGAGTATACCTTTTCCTCTCATCGCATCTACAGCATTCTTGCAGATATTTTCGATCACCCATTCAAACAGTGGCTTGTTCATCATCGCATCCAAATCCTTGGTATCGGAATTAATGTGCATTTCAACTTTTGTGGAAATACGAGGCCGAAGGTAGTTGATGGTTTCTTCAATGACCTCGTAAAGATTTTCGGGCTGGATTTGTGGCTTGCTCCCAATACTACTAAACCGCTCGGTGACCATTCGAAGCTTCACCACATCCTTATCCATTTCCTGGATGATTTCCCGATTTTCCTCCCATACGGGAGAATTACGTAAGTAATCGATCCATGCCATCAGCGATGCAATAGGAGTTCCAAGCTGATGGGCCGTTTCTTTAGTCAATCCCGCCCACACGCGGTTTTGCTCTGAGATTTTACTTTGATTGAAAAGTGCAAAAGCAAGAATTCCGAAGACCAGAATTACTGCTAGCTGGACATAGGGGTAATATTTTAAGCTGGTTAGAAGCTCTGAATTACGATAGTAAACCCGAATATCAGCCTCCTGCAAGTAAATAGGCTCGTATTCCTCCTGCATTTCTTTCAACTCCAACTCCAAGGTTTTTATGGAGTCTTGACTTTCGAAGCTATTTTTGAAATTGATATTTCTGAACTCAATGGGGTCCCCATTGGAATCCACCATAATGATTGGTATCGAATAATTCTGCTGGATGATTTCCTGATTGATAAAGGTGAGGTTTTCCGACGTAGTTGCGGCATATTCCAAAGCTGTGGAAAGCAGCCGAATCTGCCTATTTTCACGTTCTCTCAACTCATCCACTAGCAGACTGGTGTACCAAATGGATCCCAATCCAATTAAAATAGAAACCAAAAAAACCAGCCATTTGACTTGCTTTTTGTTCTTGTAAAAATCGATGGAAGTGAGATCCTGGAATCTGCTTTTCATTCAGTAAGGAAGAGGCTTCAGGAATATAAACTCCCTAGCATCATTGAAAGTATAAGTGGCTAATAGATTTTATCAGTTATCCTTTAGGGTCTGACTCCCGTTAGATAAAGTGTACCAATTTGGAAAAAATAGCTAATAATATAAAATCGAGCATGTCCCAAGGTACCTAACAAAGTTTAGCTTATAAGGCATGCGAGATTCCACCTGCTTGTCTGCAGGTATAACTTTTAAAAATCAAATTACAAACACATGAAAACAAACGACATCGGATTAGAAATTAAAGAATCTAAAACATTGGTAAAAATGCTCAATGAGCTACTTGCCAACTATCAAATTTATTATCAAAATCTGCGAAACTTCCA
>CAYTXN010000020.1:0-19944 GCA_964441195.1 uncultured Limnohabitans sp. | reverse complement strand
AAATCCCGGTCAGTTTCAATTTGACCGGGATTTTTTATTGGCTGCTTTTGATCCATTTCCAAAGAATCTTGTACGATGGTTTGGTACCATGCATCAGGATACCGATTCGATAGATTTTTCCAGCTAGCCAAGTCGTAAATAAAAACCCTCCGACCAAAAGACCAATAGACAGGGCCAATTCCCAAAATGGAACTCCGTAACTAATTCTTCCCATCATAGCGATCGGTGAAGTCAATGGAATAATTGAAAGCCAAAAGGATACCGTACTAGTTGGGTCTTGCAGAACGAAAACAAAAAGTCCCATATATGCGACAATCAAGGGAATCGTCACCGGAAGCATAAATTGCTGTGCATCTGATGGAGAATCTACCGCCGATCCGATTGCCGCAAAAAGTGCCCCGTAGAGCAAAAAACCCCCTAGGAAATAAATAATGAAACTACCAACCAGCGCGATAAAATCAATTCCTCCAATCACTTGTAGCATGGTAGCCAATTCACCGGAATCAGGTGAATTTTGAGCAAATTCAGGACTAGCCATTTCCATTGCTTGTTGCTGTGGCATTTGCATTCCTAAAACGCCCATGACAACAGATGATAACGTTCCGATCAAAACAACCCAAATCAAAAATTGCGTAAGACCCACAGCACCAATACCAACAATTTTCCCCATCATGAGCTGAAAAGGCTTTAAAGAGGAAACGAGAATCTCCACAATACGTGTTGATTTCTCCTCTATTACACCCTGCATGATCTGATTGCCATATACAAAAATGAAAATGTAAATCAGGATCCCAGTTAAGAATCCCAAAGCATAATTGACAGTTGCATCGTTGATTTTTTCTTCTCCCTGCTCACCTAAAGTAATGGACTGAATAGATACATCAGTACGGATTTCTTTGAGCACTTTGGGATCAATGCCCTGTTCGTAAAGTTTTTGATCTTCTATTTTCCGCTTTAGGGCAGTTTCAAGATAACCAATCAGGCTCATGCTTGGGTTTTCCAGTCCAAAATACTGAACCCCTTTTGGGCTCGACAGATCTAATTTTGGAATATGTAAAAATCCATAGCGCTCCCCGTCAAGGACCATTTTCTTGGCTGCATCCAAATCATTGCTGGAGGAAGTGAACGCATACTGCTCGGAACTTTCCATAAAAAAAAGATCGGTCTCATCAATCACTTCAATGATTCGAAGGGATTGATTTTCCTTTTCCTGCAGCGCGATCCAAACGAATATCCCCATGATTGCAGGGAAAATCAGAGGCGTCAAAAGCGTAGCGATGAGAAAAGACTTCTTTTTGACTCGGGCGAGATATTCACGCTGAATAACCAGTAAAATTTTATTCATCGGATGTGGCTTGTACTTGGTGAATAAAAATCTCCTCGATACTCGGAATTTGTTCCCTAAAAACTATAACCTCGCCAAAATCCATCATTTCAGTAAGAAGTTCATTGGGTGTTTTTCCAGCCAATGGCAAAGAAAATTCCCACACTTCTTCATTGAATTTTGGAGTCCATTCCATAGGTAAATCATTTTTGAGATGGCTCAAAGCAATCTGAAATACCTCTGGTCGAAAGCTTCGTTTTACTTCTCGAATTGTTCCATCCAGGATTTTTCTGGATTTGTTGATCATTGCAACATGGTCACAAAGTAACTCCACTGACTCCATTCGATGGGTGCTCAGTATGACTGTGGTTCCTTTTTCTTTTAACTCTAAAATCTCATTTTTTATAATTTCAGCATTTACCGGGTCAAAGCCAGAAAAAGGTTCGTCCAAAATCAAAAGCGATGGGCGATGCACCACAGTGGCAATAAACTGAACTTTTTGAGCCATGCCTTTGGAAAGATCCTCGATTTTCTTGTCTTTCCAGGAAGCTATATCCAGCTTTTCTAACCAAGTTTTGATCTGAATTTTAGCTTCACTTTCACTCAACCCTTTTAGTCTGGAAAAATAGATCAGTTGATCCCAAACTTTCATCTTTTTGTAAAGCCCTCTCTCCTCGGGCAAGTAGCCAATCTTTCGAATATCTTCTGGAGAAAGTTGATTCCCATCTAATTCAACCGTCCCACTATCTTGTTCAATAATCTGATTTACGATACGTATAAGAGTTGTTTTGCCTGCGCCATTGGGTCCTAATAGACCAAAAACCACTCCTTTGGGAACCATCAGATCTACATCTGTTAGGGCACGGTGATTCCCGTATGACTTGTTTACCTGGGTAATTTGAAGCATTCTTAAAATTATTCGACAGTGACCGAACCTACACCTACATCCAAAATTAATTCCAGCAACTTTGGATCAGAGGCCTTATAGCCTTTAGTGACATACGTTTCTTTGTCAATCGATTTGAGGTACTTGGGAAAAACTGTTCGACACATTGGATTGTTTTTCATCCTTATTTTCACAGGACTAGTATCTGGGGGAAGCTTGAGATGAATACTTCCACCACTAACTGCGGCAATTACCTGGGAGGAACTGGCCAAACCGTCACTGTAATTTAAGTTAATTTTACCGTAGCTCACCTCAATAATTACAATCTTGGCATTAGTGTAATTCGCTTTTTCGACTCCCACGGTTCCCATATTTAATGTCACCAAGAGTGTATCCATTTCAACTTGATTTGGAACATCTGACCCATAGTGAATCATGATATCAGAACTTGCACTTTTGATTTTTAGCTGAGAAATGGGAATCTGCGAAAGATCGAAATTAGCTTTCCCCATGCCCAAGTTAAAATCTAAATCATATAAAAAATTGGACCCTAGTCCCAGATCCCAAGTGTGATCAAAATTAGTATTGTCAGTAAATAGCTTAGAAGTAATGCTTCTGCCCAAATTGTCCGACTCCACATTTTTATGAACTAAACTGACATCCAATAAATTGTCGTGAATGGAATAATTGAAATCCGGAAGAATGTTGGACTTGAGCAAATGCCCATGAACATAGATCGGGTCGGAGGTAATGACTCGCTTAAGTTGGGTATAGCTCTTATAAGAGGAAAAATTCAGGTAGACAAGTTCGAATCCTTTTCGTTCGGCGACCTTGTACTCTTTTACAAATTGTGCTTGACCTGGAATGGCACCTACCATGATCCAAAATATGAGCAGACACAGTTTTTTAAGCATACGGATAGGTTACGCCGGTCAATTGAAAAGGTTTTTTAAAAATATAAAAAAAGCTGGAATCGCTTCCAGCTTTCAGGTTTTTAGAAAAACTCTTTCATTTTGTCAAAGAAAGATTTGTCTTGTTTGCCCGGGTCCGGCTTGAAATTTTCAGAGTTTCTTAGCGCTTCAAGTGTGATTTTTTCTTCTTTCGAAAGCTCAGTAGGTGTCCAGACATTCACCATGATCAGTTGATCACCTCTATGGTAACCGTTGATATCCTTAATCCCCTTTCCTTTCAATCGAAGCATTTTTCCACTTTGAGTTCCCGGATCGATCTTGATTTTCACCTTTCCATCAATGGTCGGCACTTCAAGAGATGCACCAAGTGCAGCATCTATAAAAGACACATGTAGGTCATAAATCACATTATTGCCTTCACGCTGCAGAACATTGTCTTCTGATTCTTCAATTACGATCAACAAGTCACCTGGAATTCCACCTGGAATTTCATTTCCTTTTCCGGACATGCTAAGCTGCATTCCTTCACCTACACCACCGGGAATATTTATTGAGATTACTTCCTCTTTGACGATCAGACCTCGAGAATCTGCCTCAGCTGGTTTCTTGTCTACGATTTGACCGCTGCCCCCACAAACTGCACATGTACTAGCCGAGACCATTTGACCAAGCATGGTATTTACCACTTTCTTTACCTGTCCAGATCCTTGACAAGTACCGCATGATTTAAATGAAACTCCTGCAGCAACTACATGTCTTTTGACTTTGATCTTTTTCTCAACTCCATTTGCAATTTCCTGCAGGTTGAGTTTGAGCTTTACTCTTAGGTTTGTGCCTTTTTTGGTTCGTCGACCACCTCCACCACCAAAGAAAGATCCGAATCCACCACCGCCGCCAAAGATGTCACCGAATTGGGAGAAGATATCTTCCATATTCATTCCAGCCCCACCATAGCCTCCATTTCCACCTAGCCCTTGATGTCCAAATTGGTCATAGCGGGCTTTTTTCTCGGCATTGCTTAGCACTTCATAGGCTTCAGCAGCTTCTTTGAATTTGTCTTCAGCTTCAGGGTTATCTGGATTTTTATCCGGGTGATACTGAATCGCCAATTTGCGGTAGGCCTTTTTTATCTCGTCGGCACTCGCAGATTTAGATACTCCAAGTACTTCGTAATAGTCTCTTTTTGCCATAATAATTAAGCTCCTGTTACCACCTTAGCATATCTAACTACCTTATCGCCTAGGGTGTATCCTTTTTCGACCACATCGATGACCATTCCTTTCATTTCTTCCGAAGGTGCGGGAATTTGTGTAATGGCCTCCTGAGTATCAGGATTGAATGGTTTTCCTGTTAAATCATCCATTAATTTCAAACCTTTTGACTCAAGGATTCTAACAAGTTTATGGAAAATCAATTGGTTACCTTCTCTGATCTTTTCGGTATCTGTTTCGCTTTCTGATGCTTTTGTGGCTCTTTCAAAATCATCCACAACGGGAATCAAGTCCCTGAGGACATCCTCCGACGCAGTTTTGATCAAATCAATTCTCTCCTTTGCAGTTCGCTTTCGGAAATTCTCGAAATCAGAATAAAGTCTGAGGTATTTATCTTTCAAATCAGCAATTTCAGCTTCAAGTTTAGATTCTTCGATTTCAGCATCAAAATTAACTTCCGCCTCGGCCTGAGGCGTATCTTCCACAATTTGTTCTTCTGATTGCTGATTTAGTTCTTGATCTAGTTGTTCTTTATTTTTCATGGAATTAGCCAATAGTTGGTTGGAAAGGAAATATCAATGTCTTTGCCAGTTCGGTTTTTCTGACAAAGTGACATTTGTCAGGAATGGATTGCCTGCCAGATCAGGTCTTTAAGTTTATCGAGATTGAATTGACTGACGGAAGAGATAAAAACATAGGGGAGATCCTTTGGCATTTCCACTTCCATTTCTTGCATTAGCTCTGCATCAAGCATATCAGCTTTCGAAATAGCCAAAATTCGTTTTTTGTCAAGCAGTTCAGGGTTGTATTTTTCTAACTCTCCAAGTAAAATTCGGTATTGGTCCTCAATACTTGGAGCATCAGCCGGAATCATAAACAGTAAAATTGAATTTCGCTCAATGTGTCTCAAAAAGCGGATACCCAGACCTTTTCCCTCAGCTGCTCCTTCAATAATTCCCGGAATATCAGCCATGACGAAAGATTTGTCATCCCGATAGCTCACTACTCCGAGATTCGGGACTAAAGTGGTAAATGGATAATCCCCGATTTCGGGACGTGCCGCCGAAATAGAGGAAAGTAGTGTTGATTTCCCTGCATTTGGAAAACCTACTAATCCGACATCAGCTAAAAGTTTCAATTCCAGAACGATCCATTCTTCTATTCCCGGTTCTCCAGGCTGCGCAAAGTGAGGGGCTTGATTCGTTGCCGTTTTGAAATGATCATTTCCCTGCCCTCCTCGACCTCCGGAAGTCAAAATGACTTGTTGCCCATCTTCAGTGATTTCGAATCGTTTTTCGCCGGTTTCAGCATCTTTGGCAACTGTGCCAAGAGGAACTTCAAGGATAATATCCTTTCCATCAGCTCCAGTTCTTTTGCCACCTTCACCTCCTCGACCAGAGTCTGCGATGACATGCTTTTTATATTTAAGGTGGAGAAGTGTCCAATGTTGCGAATTCCCCCGAAGGATAATATGCCCTCCCCGACCGCCGTCTCCGCCATCAGGCCCGCCTTTTGGCACATGTTTCTCGCGTCTGAAGTGAACAGAACCTGCACCTCCGGCACCTGATCGTGAACAGAATTTTACGTAATCAATGAAGTTGGAATCTGCCATTTTCTAAGAATGAAAAAGGCTAAGCCCGAAAGCTTAGCCAAGTCTTTGTGATGCAAAATTAAGAATTTGCGTTGAATCAATAGCTATCGATCGTTGTCGATATCTCTTTAAAGATGTCATTGATCTCGCCTACCCCGTTGATTTCCTTGAATTTGCCTTGCCCTTCATAGTATTTGGCAACAGGCAACGTTTCGTCGAGGTAAACTTTAATTCGAGTGTTAATTTTCTCCTCATTCTGATCATCTGCACGGTTGGAGGTTTTTCCTCTTTCCTTTATCCTTTCTCTAAGAATGTCATGCGGAACATCCAAGGCAATCATTCCCGAAATTGCCATTCCGTGATTTTCCAGCATTGAATCCAAAGCTTCTGCCTGTGCTGTAGTTCTAGGGAAGCCGTCAAAAATAAAACCTTTTGATTCTTTCGAATTACTGATTTTATCTTCTACCATGCTAATCACAACCTGATCGGGAACTAAATGTCCCTCATCCATGTATTTTTTGGCGAGTTTTCCTAGATCAGTCCCTTCTCCTAGATGTTTTCGAAAGAGATCACCTGTTGAGAGGTGCGTCAGTCCATATTTTGCAATGAGCTTTTCGCTTTGGGTGCCTTTACCCGCACCCGGAGGACCAAATAACACTATATTCAGCATTCCAGAAGTCGTTTTTAAGTTGTACTAAGTTGATAAAGGTCAGGAAGATTTCTTCCCAACCCATCGTAATCTAAGCCATAGCCAACGACAAATTTATCGGGAATTTCAAAACCGACATAATCTAATTCGTAATTAAAGCGAAAAGCGGCCTTTTTAAACAAGAGCGTCACAATCGATAGACGCTTAGGTTTATGCTTTGAAAGCTCTGAAATCAGATAATTCATGCTGATTCCGGTATCGACAATATCTTCCACGATCAAGACATTTTTTCCTGATAAATCTAAAGAAAGTCCTAAAAGGGATTTAACTGTACCTGTGGTTTCAGTTCCTTTATAAGAAGAAATTTTTATGAATTCACAACTAACGGAAAGATCAATCTGCCTTACTAAATCAGCCATTACTATAAAAGACCCATTTAAGATCCCCAAAAGAATTAAATCCTCCCCCTGAAAATCTAAGGTGATTTCTTTTGCCAAAACCATCAATCGATCATTGATCTGATTTTCAGGAATGAACAATTCAAAAGTTAGGTCTTTGATTTTTGTTTCTTTCATTTCGTCAAATTAAAGCTCCTTCATCAGAAAATTATACATGCTGATCATAGAGTCAAGGTCTAACAATGAAACCTTTTCATTTGGAGTATGAACATTATCTTCCGCTGCACCGATAAAACACCAGTCAATGGCATAAGGAGAAAATTGAATTTCCCGTCCATCACTTCCTCCATGGGCCTCTACCTCCAGCTGGAACGGAATTCCGCTTTTTTCTGCCAATCGGACTATTTTATCTATGAAAGTTTTCCTGGGAATAAATTTATCTCGAATTGAAATTACAACACCATCATGATGCTGGACCCCTTCCGTTATCCAAGTAATATCAGAAATCAAGGCCTGTTGAATTGGAGCATTTTCTTGAATAAACTTCAACAAAAACGGCATACTTCCACCACCATGTTCTTCATAGGTAGAGAACACAACCCACCCATTTTCAAGGGTTTCGCATAATTTTAATGCATTATAAATACCCAATCTATTATCTAAATAAGCTGCTTGAATATACTCATTATCAAGCCTAATATCCTGCTCAAAAGATAGTCTCGTACCTGGTTCTATCCCTCTTGGAAAATCGTGAAAAAAGGATTCCTCATCTCCTAATATACTACATGCAATCTCACCTTTATTGTCAGAACCCGACAACCTAAACCCTTCAATTATTTCAGGTCCTCCAATTGGAATAAGTTGATTTTGATAGCGAGTCATGAAGCCAACAGTATCCATATGCGCAAAAACAGCGGTTTTTGGATCACCAAATTTTAAAAGCAAACAATCATGAAATTCTTCTCCGCAATAAATTATTGGCTGAACTTTCCAAGTCAAAGACCGTTTCTTAGCATAATTCAAAATAAATGTCGAGATTTCACTTTCGTCACCTGAAACACTTCTTTTAGACAATAATTCAAACAAAAGCTTCATTTTGGCATTGATTATGTTATGAATAATCTGGATGATACCCTAAAAGTTCATGTAAATTTTAAATCCCGGATTGGGATTTAAATAAATCATCTAGATTTGCAGTAAATTAAAAGTTTATAAATTTGTAATCACATCTATCAATCACTTAAAATTTGAACAAAAATTTTTTGTTATGAAAAAATTTATACTCTCATCACTTATGGCTGGTGCCTTAGCTTTGACAGCTAACGCTCAGGAATTCAACAAATGGTCCCTCGAGGCGACTGGCGGTTTTAATAAACCAATGGCTCCATTAACCGGTGGTTACCTTTCTCCAACATTAAATCTTGGACACGTAGATCTCGGTGTACGATACATGTTCAATGAAAAATTTGGAATGAAATTGGACTACGGTTTTGGCTCCTTTAAGGAAGTTGAAGGTGAAAGCCCTTCTTTCGACACCAAGTACAATAGATTAAATCTTCAAGGTGTTGCCAATATTGGTCGCATCATGAACTTTGAATCTTTCTCTCGTTCTTTTGGATTATTATTGCATGGCGGAGCTGGAATCGGCAGAGTCAATCCAGAAGAAAATACTTTCAATGATTTCGACGATGATGTTTATACATTGATCTTTGGGATTACTCCACAAGTAAAGTTGAGTGAAAGAATTGCTTTAGTCGCAGACATCTCTACAATCCTAAATGGACGTCAAACTGTTACTTTTGACGGAGCTACGGCAATCAGACCTGACATTAGCAACGGATTTTACGGTGCAAACGGAACTTGGTGGACAGGTACAATTGGTCTGAACATTTATCTTGGAAAATCAGAACAGCATGCTGACTGGTATATAGCAGCCGACAAATACGCAACCAAGGAAGAGCTTGCTACTCAAATCAATGGCATCAAAGATATGCTTAAGGATTCTGATGGTGATGGCGTTCCTGATTATTTGGATAAAGAGCCTAGCACTCCTGCTGGTGCACGTGTAGATTCTTCTGGAAACACTCTTGATTCTGATGGAGACGGCACCCCTGATCACTTGGATAAGTGTCCATTCCAACCAGGACCTGCTTCTACAAACGGATGTCCTGCAGCTGTTGAAGTTGTAGCCGAGGTAGATTACCTTAAAAAAGCTATCAATGACGGTTACGTAAACGTTTACTATGCATTTGATAGCTCCAAACCACTTGGTTATTCAGTAAGTGCTGCACAATATGTATCTAACTTCATGAAGAGAAACCCTGGTGTTAGTATGGAAATTAAAGGCTATGCTGACGAATTAGGTCCTGAAGATTACAATATGAAACTTTCCGAAAGAAGAGCAAAAGCAGTATATGACTTACTCGTCTCTTCAGGAGTTGATGCTTCTAGACTTTCTTATAAAGGATATGGAGAAGATACTTCAGTAGATAAAGCATCTGCAGATGCACGTCAATTGGCAAGAAGAGCTAGCTTCGAAGTGAAGTAAATATTTCTTAAAAACTCTAGAGCCCGATCGTTTGATCGGGCTTTTTTTTTGCAAAAAATTGCTCTCTAAAATTTTTTAAACATAGTTTGCATACTGATTCACCCAAATCTGCATATGAAAAATATTATCACCCTATGTTTCCTAATCGGAACAATGAGCTTTGCTTTTGCTCAAAAAGAATACAATCAGTGGTCTATAGAACTTAATGGAGGCTTTAATAAACCAATGGGCCCATTAACTCCAGGGTATCTTTCTCCGACCTTAAATTTAGGCCACTTTGACATTGGTGGCAGGTATATGTTCAATCAATATTTGGGAATTAAAGGCAATTTGGGAATGGGCACATTTAAAGAAGCTAAAGATGTAAGTCCATCATTTACAACGAACTATTTAGCGTTTACTGCAGAGGGGGTTGGAAACTTTGGCAGAATATTAAATTTTGAATCTTTCACAAAAAGACTAGGACTATTAGGCCATTTAGGAGCTGGAGGAGGTCGAATGGCATTTCAAGAGCCAGCTGTTTACTTTTCTGAACCAGAATATTACTATATGGTAACTTCCGGGCTTACGACTAATTTTTACCTTACTGAGAAAATAGCCATAACAGGTGATATCACTGTTAATGTAAATGGACGCCAAACCTACACATTAGATGGAAATGCCTACAATGCATTAGATCAACCAAACCCACCAAGCAACCCATTTATCCACGCTACTGGAACTTGGTGGACAGGGACATTAGGTTTAAACTTTTACATTGGTAAATCAGAGAAGCATGCTGACTGGTACATTGAGACAGAAAAGTATGCGACTAAATCTGAACTAAGCGAGGCTATCACTGGAATAAAGGACATGCTCAAAGATTCTGATGGAGACGGAATTCCCGATTATCTTGATAAAGAACCCAGCACACCCTCTAACGCCAGAGTTAATTCCTATGGCATAACACTTGACTCAGATGGGGATGGTACACCAGACCACCTGGATCAATGTCCTTTCCAACCAGGACCTTCCACTACAAATGGATGTCCGCCAGCCGAAGAAAAAGTTTCAGAGGCTGATTATTTGAGAAAAGCAATTGACGATGGATTTGTGAACCTTTATTTTGCGTTTGAAAGTGCAAAACCACTTCCTTATTCGATCAGTGCTGCGCAATATGTTTCTAATTTCTTGAAAAGAAATCCTAGTTCAAATTTAGAAATCAAGGGATTCGCGGATGAATTAGGTCCTGAGGATTATAATATCAAGCTATCAGAAAGACGAGCAAAAGCAGTTTATGATCTGTTGATTAATTCAGGCATTGATGAGGCAAGACTTTCTTTCAAGGGTTATGGCGAAGACACCACGGTCGAAAAAACTTCTCAAGATGCCCGGCAAATGGCCCGACGGACTAGCTTTGAAATCAAATAAATCTAAATTTTAAAGCCCGGTTCTAGCTAATCGGGCTTTTTCTTTTATTCTTATGCCATGTTTATCTTAGAAGAAAATAATTCAATTGGTAACCAGTTCATAGCAGAGCTCCGGGATGTTTCAATTCAAGGTGACAGGCTGAGATTTCGGAAAAATCTTGAGCGTCTAGGTGAAATTTTCGCCTATGAAATCTCAAAATCTTTCCCCTATCAGACCAAATTAATTCAGACTCCATTAGCAAAATCAGAAACTAAAATCCCATCAATTAACCCTGTAATCTTTGCTGTCTTAAGAGCTTCTCTTCCTTTTTATCAAGGTTTTCTAAACTTTTTTGATCAAGCAGAAAGTGGATTTATTGGTGCATTTAGAGAAGAAGGTGAGGGAGAAATAAACATTAATCTCGGCTACCATGCAAGCCCAAATCTAGATGGGAAAACCCTCATTTTAGCTGATCCAATGCTTGCAACCGGCAAATCTTTAATACAATCCGTTGAAAGTATTTTAACACATGGCAAGCCAGAAATCATCCATATCGCAGCAATAATAGCCTCTCCAGAGGGAATAAAGTTCCTCAATGACCAATTGAAAATTCCCTATAAATTGTGGATTGGGGCTTTGGACCAATCTTTGAATCACCAATGCTACATCGTCCCTGGATTAGGTGATGCTGGAGATTTAGCTTTTGGAGAAAAACTTTAAGATAACATGGTCTATTTTTTCCTAGGACTCGGATTAGTCATTTTGCTGCTGGGTGGTAAATTTTTGGTTGATGGTGCTTCTTCCATTGCCTTGAAATTAGGAATGAGTGCCGGTTTAATAGGTCTGACAGTAGTAGCATTCGGCACCTCTGCTCCAGAACTTTTGGTGAGTATCAATGCTGCTTTAAAAGGAAATAGCGATATCTCAATTGGAAATGTCGTTGGGTCAAATATTTCTAATCTTGCTTTAGTTCTAGGCCTAAGTGGACTGTTTTATCCCATTTTGATACGAACGAGCCATTTAAGGATTGACTATGCCGTCATGGTATTGGTAACCTTAATTTTTTACTTTTTAAGCCTTGACCTTTTAATATCATTTTGGGAAGGCATTGTTCTCTTTTCCGGTTTGATTATTTTCAATGTTTATCTATTTAGAAATATTGGACAAGGAATAAAGAGTGAGCCAAAAACAGTTGAACAAGAGCTAGATCATGTAAAAAATTACAGCTGGCCCATTTCAATAGTATTACTATTAATAGGTATCGTTGGCTTATACATTGGATCAGAGCTTCTAGTGTCAAATGCCGTTCAAATATCTAGGGAATTTGAAATTTCAGAGCGTGTCATCGGGGTCACTATTGTAGCTATAGGCACAAGTCTTCCCGAACTTATTACTTCGATCATTGCAGCTTTATCAAAAAAAACTGACCTCGCTCTGGGAAATATCCTAGGAAGTAACATCATGAATATCCTGTCGATTATTGGCATCACCGCAATGATTAACCCCATACAAATTTCGGCACCTTTTATTGATTCAGATTACCTATGGATGATCGGAATTTCTTTCCTACTTTTTCCTTTGATGAGAACAAAAATGCGTATTTCAAAAGTTGAAGGAACTATACTTCTTTTCAGCTATTTCGCATATTTGTATTTCCTCCTATGAGTGAATCACTGATCACATTCTTTGGCATTTATTTTCTTTGCCTATTCAAATTTATTGCGGGACCAGTCCTCGGCTCCGCAGCTGGTTATGGATTTTGGAAAATAATGCTGGTGAGTGTCTCCGGAATGATGACTAGTGTTTTTATATTCACTCTGCTAGGCACACGGATCAAAAAAACATTGGCTCTTCGAATTAAGAAAAAACGTGCTGTTTTCAGTAAAAGATCTAGATCTATAGTGACTTTATGGAAAAAATACGGTGAAATAGGAATTGCATTTGCCACACCCATTTTTCTTACACCTATTGGAGGCACTTTGATCTTGGTTTCATTTGGTACAAAAAAGCGAAGAATCTACTTTCACATGTTTTGGAGCGCCATGCTTTGGGCTTCGATTTTCAGCCTAAGTATTGAGCAGATTCTTCGGATTCCATTTTTTGATCGATTACTCGGATAGGTTTTTATTGGTCAAATGGCCTGTCCCAATCCTGTCTGCCAAAGCAGTCTTAATTTGGTAGGATCTAACATCTTTGATATTTATCCTTCCGTGTAACATTCTTAATCCTGTTCGCTTTCATCAGGTAAAATTTCAATATCCTGAATCAAAACTCGGTTGGAAATAGACTGGCCAGTCAATGTTGCAGCCAAGCCTCCCATTGCAGTTTCTTTGTAACGGCTTTCCATGGATGCCCCTATTTCGCCCATTGCTTCGATGCATTCGTCCACAGGGATTACTGCATTGACATTAGCTAGGGCAATCTGTGCCGAGCTGAATGCAATGGCCGCGGCACTGGCATTGCGAACTACGCAGGGAACCTCAACAAGCCCAGCAACGGGATCGCAGACCAAACCAAGCATGCATTGGATGGTTATAGCTACCGCATTGAAAACTTGGTCAATCGTTCCTCCTAAGCAATAAACTATTCCACCCGAGGCCATAGCCGCGGCAGATCCTGTTTCCGCCTGACATCCGCCAACTGCCCCTGCCAAACTTGCCTTTTCTTCAATTATTAATGCAATACCTGCTCCCACTAAAAGTCCTTCAAGAATTTTCGAATCTGACAAACCATGAATCTCCTGCAAAGTCACCAAAGTACCAGGCAGTATACCAGAAGCACCAGCTGTTGGAGCTGCCACCACTCTTCCCATACAGGAGTTTACCTCCTTAGCTGCCAGTGCTCGGGAGATTAATTTTTGAAATTCAGGTGAAAGAACAGCAAGTGGATGATTGTATACTTTTTTTGCGCCGTTATTAATCATCCCTGATCTGGAGGTCATTTCTTCTTCCAGTCCGGTTTTTACAGCATCTTTCATCACAGAATAGGCGTGCTGAAGACCAGCCCAAATTTTTTGTTCGGAAGAATTTTTTTGTTCGACCTCATATTCAATCACTGACTGAACTAGGGAGACGTCATGACTTTCACAATATTCTTTCCAGCCTTTGAAACTTTCAAAAAGGTAGCACATATCTTTTGGGTTTATAATCTTAAAATGAACTCATCGACGAATTCGTTCCGAAGCTGTGGTAAAATAACCATCAATGGAAATCTATCAAATTGCTATAGAAGATGTTTGATCTTTTTTCGATTTTCTTTGGAAGCTCCAGCTATAGAAGATAAATCAGCTTGAAGGTACTTTTATTTTCACCTCTTATTCTCTAAAATCGAACTTTTTATAGTGATCATAAACTCTTACTTTTAAAATTCAGTTAAATACATGAACTCAAAAAATGAGCTATATTTTCGACCCTTTCGGATGAGCAAGCTGAAATCAATCTTACCCGTTCTCTTCTTTTTTATCTGCTTTGAATCTTTTTCTCAAAGAGATGATGTTGGGAACTATGAATACGACAAAGAGTACCTTTTTGGTGCTAACAAAAATACCAATGGGGGCTTGATTGGGGGGCTTGTATTTAAAGCAGGAACTAGAATAGATGATTCTCAATTTTCATTTTGGGGGATTGAACTTTCCAATGTCAAAAACCCTAAGGAAGCCAGATATAACACAGTTTTAGGTAACAGTTATATTTTTGGAAAATCAAATTATCTGTACGCTATTCGTCCACACTATGGACGTGAAATAGTCCTTTTCAAAAAAGCCCCGAATCAAGGTGTACAAGTAAGTGCCTTAGCTGCAGCAGGACCAACTATTGGTTTGATTGCCCCATACTACATTGAATATGCAGTAAGCCGAGTCCAAACTGTCACAGAACAATACAATCCAGAAGTACACCAAAGTATATTCAACATTTTAGGCACAGGAAGACTTTTTGAAGGAATCGGAAAATCAGAAATGGCAATCGGTGCAACTATAAAAGCGGCACTGATGTTCGAATTTGGAGTCTTTAGAAGTAGTGCAACAGGGCTGGAAGTAGGTTATATGCTAGAAGGATTCAGCAAAGAAATCCCACTAATTCCTACTGCTGAAAACAATCAGATTTTCCAGTCAGCATACTTCACGTTCTTCTACGGATTCCGAAAATAGTCTCAATTGGGTTTTTGTAGTCCACTGAATTACCTTTGTAACAAATCCGAAAGTAATGATCGAATTACCTGTAATTTCCGAAGAAGCAACACGCCGCAAAAAGCCAGACTGGCTTCGAGTAAAGCTTCCCATTGGAAAAGAATACGCCAAAGTCCGAAAACTGGTTGACGAACATAAGCTCCATACTATCTGCGAAAGTGGAAACTGTCCAAATATGGGTGAGTGTTGGGGGGCAGGTACGGCGACCTTTATGATTTTGGGAAATGTATGCACCCGCTCTTGTTCTTTCTGTGCTGTAGCTACAGGAAGACCTCCTGAATATGATGTGGACGAGCCTCGAAGAGTTGCCGAAGCAATCAAACTAATGGGCGTAAAGCATGCAGTACTTACTTCTGTGAACCGAGACGAGTTGAAAGACAAGGGTGCAGAAATCTGGTATCAGACAGTAGTTCAGACTAAAGAACTTTCCCCTGAGACAACTATTGAAACGCTCATTCCTGACGTGAAATCAAACTGGGATGCGCTTTACCGCATGATTAGCGGAGGCCAGGAAGTAGTTTCGCACAATATGGAAACTGTCGGAAGTCTCTATCGAAGAGTCCGGCCTCAGGCAAAATATGAGCGTTCATTGGAGCAAATCAAGCTGACCAAGGAATATGGAAAACGGACCAAAACTGGAATAATGCTAGGTTTGGGTGAATCCCAAGAGGAGGTCTATAAAGCAATGGATGATCTTGTTGAAAATGGCTGCGATATTCTGACATTGGGACAATACCTTCAGCCTACCAAAATGCACATTGAAGTAGCAGAATTTATCCACCCGGATCAATTTGCTCACTATCGGGAAGAAGGTTTAAAAAGAGGACTGAAATATGTCGAATCCGGACCTTTGGTTCGATCCTCCTACCATGCAGAAAGACACGTTAATGTTTAGATGAAAAAAAATCTAAAAGCACGTTTTGCGACGTGCTTTTTTTTTGCCTATTTTTTTGATCTAACTTTTAAAAACCAGCATCATGCAAGTAATCAAAAAAATCGGAGTAGGCTCAGCAGCCAAAGTTTATGGCCTAACTTTAGGGCTATTAGGAATTTTCATCGGGATAATTTATGCCTTGATTTTCAGTTTTATTGGATCATTTGCAAATGAAGATATTCCAATGATGGGGGCTGGATTAGGAGTATTTATGCTTATTCTAATTCCAATCGTATACGGAATTTTCGGTTTCATAATAGGAGCATTAGGAGCCTTCATCTACAATTTTGTTGCAAAAAAATTCGGTGGTCTGGAAATTGAACTCTCTGAACCAAATCCTTTCCCAGCAGATTAAACATAAAAGGGGCCGCAAATGCAGCCCCTTTTATGTTTTAAAGATTACTTTTATTTAAGCCAATTCTGTCTCGGTCGCATATTCCTCAACAGGAATACAGCTACAAACCAAGTTTCGATCACCATAAGCAGAATCAATTCTTCTTACTGTTGGCCAAAACTTGCCTTCTTTCACATAGGCAATCGGGAAAACTGCTTTTTCTCTTGTGTAAGGCAAAGTCCATTCACCAGTCAAAACCATGGTTGCCGTATGTGGTGCGTTTTTCAATACGTTTTCAACGCGGTCAGCTTTTCCTTCTTCAATTTCTCGAATTTCCTCACGAATAGAAAGTAAGGCATCACAGAACTTATCCAATTCGGCTTTAGTCTCAGATTCAGTAGGCTCGATCATCAAAGTACCTGCAACTGGGAAAGATACCGTTGGCGCATGATAACCGTAGTCCATTAATCGCTTAGCAATGTCCTCGACCTCTACTCCAACTTCCTTAAATGATCTGCAATCCACGATCATCTCGTGCGCAGCTCTTCCTTTTGAACCTGTGTAAAGAAGTGGATAATGACCACTCAATCTTTCTTTGATATAATTCGCATTCAGGATCGCCATTTTCGTGGCATTGGTCAACCCATCAGCACCCATCATTGCGATGTAGGCGTAGGATATCGGCAAGATGCTTGCGCTTCCATAAGGAGCAGAAGAGATGGATGATACTGCCAGATCACCGCCTGTTTTCACCAATGGATTTCCTGGAAGGAAAGGTGCCAAATGGCTAGCTACGCAGATTGGACCCATACCTGGTCCACCTCCACCGTGAGGAATGCAGAATGTTTTATGCAAGTTGAGATGACAAACGTCCGCTCCGATTCTACCCGGTGAGGTCAAACCAACCTGAGCATTCATGTTGGCTCCATCCATGTAGACTTGTCCACCATACCGATGGATCGTAGCACAGATTTCTTGGATTGCTTCTTCGAATACTCCGTGAGTGGAAGGATATGTTACCATCAGGCAGGAAAGGTCATCTTTATGCTCAGCGGCTTTCGCTTTTAAATCCTCGATATCGATATTTCCTTTTTCGTCACATTTGACCAAAACGACCTTCATTCCAGCCATTACCGCAGAAGCGGGATTGGTTCCATGCGCTGAAGTTGGAATTAAAGCTACATTTCTATGGCCTTCGCCACGGTTCATGTGGAAGGCTCGGATTACCATCAAACCAGCATATTCTCCCTGCGCACCGGAATTTGGCTGCAATGAAGTATCTGCAAAGCCTGTGATTTCAGTCAGCCAAGTTCTGAGATTGGTGAAAAGTTCCTGATAGCCTAGGGCTTGATCCATCGGAGCGAACGGATGCAACTGACCGAATTCAGGCCATGTTACCGGGATCATCTCAGCCGTTGCATTCAATTTCATGGTGCATGAGCCCAATGAAATCATGGAATGAACCAACGAAAGATCTTTGTTTTCCAATCGCTTGATATAGCGAAGCATTTCATGCTCGCTATGGTAATTGTTGAATACTGGATGTGTCAAGTACTCAGATTTTCTGGTTAAAGACTCTGGCAATTCCAGCTTTAGGTCTTGCACCATCTGATTGAGGTCCAGTGTATGCTTACCTTCTTCTGTCGCGAAAATGTTTACAATAGTTTTAACATCTTCCAGTGATTTAGTCTCATCAAATGAGATGAATACAGAATCAGATTCATATCTGAAGTTCATATTTGCTCCCAAGGCAAGGCCTCGAACTCTTTCTCGAGCCACTTCATTCATCTTAATCTGAATCGTGTCAAAGAACGCTTGGTCAGCCACATTTAACCCCACTTTTCTTAAAGCTGTAGCGGTCAATTGTGCCAATCCATGCGCTCTCAATGCGATATTTTTCAGTCCTTTTGGTCCGTGATAAACTGCATAAAAGCTGGCCATCACACTCAAAAGAACCTGGGCAGTACAAATGTTTGAAGTTGCTTTTTCGCGCTTGATATGCTGTTCTCGGGTCTGAAGTGCCATTCGATAGGCTTTGTTTCCTGCCCGGTCGATAGATACACCGATGATTCTTCCGGGTATTTGTCTTTTGAATTCATCTTTGGTAGCAAAAAATCCTGCATGCGGTCCACCATAGCCCATTGGAACTCCAAATCGCTGCGCAGATCCAACTACTACATCCGCTCCCATTTCTCCTGGGGAAGTCAATAAGGTCAATGCTAGCAAGTCGGAGGCAAAGGCTGTTAAAACTTTATTTTCCTTTGCAGTGGCCACTATTGCTGAATAATCGGATACCGCTCCATCTCCATTCGGATATTGGAACATCACTCCGTACAACTCAGGATCTGTCAAATCCAAAGAAGAGATTGGTCCAAAAACCAGATCAATACCGATCGGCTCTGCTCTGGTCACCAAAAGTGCTTTTGTCTGCGGGAATACTTTTTCGTCTACAAAATATCTGTTCGCGTTCTTCTTTTCTCTTGGCTTAACTGCGTGTAGCATAGTCATCGCTTCAGCAGCAGCTGTACCTTCATCTAAAAGGGAGGCGTTTGCCAGTTCCATTCCAGTAAGTTCCATCACCACTGTTTGGAAGTTGATCAAGGCTTCTAATCTTCCTTGCGCAATCTCTGCCTGATATGGCGTGTAAGCAGTATACCATCCTGGATTTTCAAGAACGTTTCTTAGGATTACTCCTGGAACGATCGTGTCATAATATCCCAATCCGATGAACGATTTGAAAACCTTGTTTTTGGAAGCGAGAATTTTGAAGTCTGCCAGAAATTCCGATTCAAGTTTTGCTTTTGGAAGATCCAAAGGCCGTTTCAATTGGATGGATTCCGGAACAGTTTGATTGATTAATTCCTCCAAAGAAGAGACCCCGATTTTCTCCAACATCTCCGCGATTTCAGCCTCAGTGGGGCCATTGTGTCTGTATTCGAATTTTACAGCATTTGAAAGATTGATCTGCATAAAGAACGCTTAGGATTTTGATGTATTTGGGTGTGAGACTATCCTGTTTTTACGAGCGCAAAGGTACTATTTCTTAGAGGAAAAGGGGTTGCAGTCGCAGAATAATTTACCATTTAACATCGGTTCTTTACAAACGGTTTTCCCAAGGGTTAAATTTTTGTCTAGTTTAGCAAACAAAAATTAAAACTATATGAAATCAAGCAAGACGAGTATGATAGATGCGAGATTTCCTATGGCATAAAAACAATAAAAACATATGAACAAAGGATTGATTCTTAGCGGAGCGATCGCTTTGGGTTTGGCTTTCCCATCCCTCGCACAAACTCCAGCTCAGGTCAAATACGCGAATACAATTAGCGTAGAAGACTTGACCAAACATCTGACTTATCTTGCCTCAGACGAGATGCAAGGCCGTGATACCGGCTCTGAAACCGGGAAACTTGCTGCACAGTATTTGGCGGATTTTTACAAAACTATAGGTTTGACAGCTCCTGTTGACGGAAGCTATTTTCAATCTGTACCTTTGGTAAGTGCAAACTTCAGCAAGGTCACTTTGCAAATTGGAAAATCTAAACTCGTCGAAAATCAGGATTTCGTCTTCACTGGAGATGGA
>CAYTXN010000019.1:20326-21619 GCA_964441195.1 uncultured Limnohabitans sp. | reverse complement strand
CTGAATGCCTACATCTATGGAGCATTTCAGTATCAAAAGTATATCGCAGACAAAGAAGAAAACTAAACCAAACTCAATATGCTTACTAAAATCCTTTTGCCTCATCGATTTCAGAAAATCGGTTGGCTCCTTTTCTTGCCTTTTGCGGCTTTACTCTTTGCCAACAATTACTTTGATTTCAACTTTTTCTGGCTAGAATTTGAGGTCAGAGAAGGGGCACTTTTCGAAGACTCCAAAGAGAATTTCACTAATGAGATTGCCTTGATTGGGGTATTTGTTTCACTGTTTTTGATTGCTTTTTCCCGAGAAAAAGAAGAAGATGAGTTCATTCAAAAACTCCGCTTGGAATCTCTATTACTTGCATGCTATGCCAATACATTTATCCTTATTATCGGTACAATGCTCTTCTATGGATTTGGCTACTTGGAGTTTATGGGTTACAATATGTTTACTATTCAACTCATTTTCATTGGCAGATTTAGATGGGTTCTTCATAAACAAAATCAATCACTATTAGCGATTTAAGGCCTATTTATGAAGAATTCCATTAAAGTAGAACGGGCAAAAAAAGATATGACGCAGCAAGATTTAGCTGAAAAAGTGCAGGTTTCGAGGCAAACGATCAATTCCATCGAAGCAGGGAAATACGTGCCTTCCACTGTATTAGCCTTGAAAATTTCCAGGGTTTTCGGTGTAGGACTTGAGGAAATATTTGAATTGGAAAATGAGGATTTTAGCTAAAAATTTCACTCAGGAATAATTTGCCTTAGCTTTTGATTTTGGCTCGGTTTTTAAGTGTAACTGTGGAAATTTTAGCGCCAATAATGCGTTTAAAGTTTACCTTTGCGCCTTTAGAAATCTTTTTTGATGCCGAAACTTATCCGAATCACCACAGTACCCTTATCATTGAAACTTTTGCTTGCTGGGCAAATGAAGTATGCAAAGGACCAAGGCTGGGAGGTGATCATGGTGAGTTCGGATGGGAGAGAAGTAGCTCAGGTAATTAAGAATGAAGGAGTTCAACACGAAATCATTCCTTTCACTCGAAAAATAACCCCATTTTCAGATCTGAAATGCATCTGGCTTCTTATTCAACTGTTTAAAAGAGAAAAGCCTGATATCGTTCACACGCATACCCCAAAAGCGGGTTTGCTAGGTATGATTGCGGCAAATCTTGCGGGTGTAAAAATTAGAATTCATACACTTGCCGGAATTCCTGCAATGGCTGCAGATGGACATAAGAAAACACTCCTTGAATCAGTTGAGAAATGGACCTATTCCAATGCAACTGAG
>CAYTXN010000019.1:7495-20226 GCA_964441195.1 uncultured Limnohabitans sp. | reverse complement strand
CACCGTGAAGGTTTTCCAAACGTGATTTTAGAAGCCGGAGCAATGCAGGTTCCAGTCATTTGTTCTGATATCATTGGCAACACAGACATCATTACTCAGCAGAAAACCGGATTGATCTTTCCTGTGAAAGACGCAGCTGTCTTGAAAGAGGCAATGGAGTTTGCTTTTGTAAAACGGGATAAAATGGCGCAATACGCGGCAAGTCTTTATGATGAGATTCTTCAAAATTATGATCGAAAGTTCGTCCAAAAGGAAATTTTTAGTAATTACCTCCGCCTAATTAACACCACCAAAACAACGGAATAGTTTATATTTGAAGCTTTACAATTAATCATCAAACTTCCTTATGAAATGCCCATGAGAAAAGGTTCTTACAAATGGGAATGATTATTCAGGGCATTCCATATGGCCGTTGAAAAAAATTATAAACATATGAAATCGAGCATGTCCAAAACGACACACACTGGGATGATTATAAACCAAGCGAGATTCCATCTGACCAATAAAAAACAAATTATAAACAGATGAAGTACCTCGTTACCGGTGTTGCCGGATTTATTGGATTTCATGTTGCTCAAAAATTAATTGATAGAGGAGATGAAGTAGTTGGCTTGGACATTATCAATAGCTATTATGATGTCAACCTGAAATATTCACGCCTTGCGTATCGAGGAATTCCAAAATCAGAAATTGAAAAAGGTAAACTAGTCCAATCAACTACTCAAAAAGGGTATCGATTTATCCAACTGGAGCTAGCAGAGAAGGAACCTTTGATGGCACTTTTTGAGCAGGAAAAGTTTGATGTAGTGATTCACCTTGCAGCGCAAGCGGGAGTAAGGCATTCGCTTTCTCATCCTGAAGTATACATTGAGTCCAATATTATGGCTTTCCTCAATATCCTGGAGGGCTGTAGATTTCACACCGTGAAACATTTGGTTTATGCGAGTTCAAGCTCGGTTTATGGGGCAAATGAGAAGATGCCTTTTTCAACTTCAGATTCGGTAGATCATCCAATTTCGCTATATGCAGCTTCCAAAAAAGCAAACGAATTGATGGCACATACCTATAGCCATCTTTTTGGAGTGCCAACTACAGGCTTGCGGTTTTTCACCGTCTATGGGCCTTGGGGCAGACCGGATATGGCTTTGTTCTTGTTTACAGAGGCTATTCTTAAGGGCGAACCAATTCAGGTTTTCAACTACGGAAAAATGAAGCGTGATTTTACTTTCGTAGATGATATCGTGGAAGGTGTCCTTAAAGTGGCCGATAGACCCGCTAGACCTAATCCTGATTTTGATCCTCAAAATCCTGATCCAGGAAGTTCAAAAGCTCCGTACAAAGTGTACAACATTGGTAACTCCCAGCCCGTTCTTCTGATGGACTATATCAAAGCTGTAGAGAAGGGTTTGGGCAAAACGGCCAAAATGGAACTCTTACCCCTTCAGATGGGGGATGTTCCTGCCTCTCATGCAGATGTCACCGATTTGGTTAGAGATACAGGATACAAACCTGCTACTCCTATAGAGGAGGGTGTCAAAGCCTTCACTGATTGGTATTTAGATTATTACAAAAAATAGAAATATGTCAAAGTCAATATTGATCACAGGCGGTGCCGGATTTATCGGATGTCATGTGGTTCAACTTTTTGTAGAAAAGTATCCGGAATATAAAATCGTAAATCTGGATGCCTTGACCTATGCAGGAAATCTGGAAAACTTAAAGTCAGTTGAAGGAGCTTCAAATTACTTTTTCGAAAAGGTAGATATTCAAGATGCCGCTGCGCTCGATTTGGTCTTTGCAAAGTATAAAATCACCGATGTGATCCATCTAGCGGCAGAATCTCACGTGGATCGCTCGATTACCGACCCTTTGGCTTTTGTGAAAACCAACGTGTTTGGAACCGTAAATCTGCTTAATTCCGCAAAAAAAGCCTGGGCCGGTGAGTTGGAAATGCATTTGTTTTATCATGTTTCCACAGATGAGGTTTATGGTTCATTGCATGATGGTGGTTTCTTTTTGGAAACTACGGCATACGACCCTCAGTCACCATATTCAGCATCCAAGGCAGCTTCGGATCATTTTGTGCGAGCATATGCGAATACTTACAAAATGAGAACGGTGGTGTCCAATTGCTCAAACAACTACGGACCCAATCATTTTCCAGAAAAGCTGATCCCGCTTTGCATCAACAACATCAAAAACTCCAAACCGCTTCCAGTCTATGGAAAAGGTGAAAACGTTCGGGATTGGTTGTTTGTGAAAGATCATGCACGTGCAATTGACATCGTATTTCACAAAGGAAAATCAGGTGAAACCTATAATATTGGTGGGTTCAACGAATGGAAGAATATCGATATCGTCAAATTGCTTTGCAAAAAGATGGACGAGAAGCTTGGGCGAGAAGCAGGAACTTCTGAAAAATTGATCACTTATGTCCAAGATAGAGCTGGTCATGACCTTCGGTACGCCATCGATGCGTCTAAAATCCAAAACGAACTGGGCTGGGAGCCAAGCTTACAGTTTGATGAGGGAATTGACATTACCATCGATTGGTACTTGGCTAATGAGGAATGGCTAAACCACGTGACCTCAGGAGCTTATCAAGAGTACTACTCTGAGCTTTATGGGAAAGGCTGATAAATTCTTTTGTTCATAAAAACATCAAATAAACCACGAGCAATTGTGGTTTATTTTTTTGACTTGCTTTCCTGATATTCTGCTGGAGTCATCGAATAGGATTCTTTGAATGTCTTGATGAAATAGGAAGGAGAACTGAATCCGACTGCATAAGCGATCTCCGAGATATTGTCACCGGATTTTTCGAGACGTTGAATTGCCATTCTAAGTCGCTGGTCTCTGATGTAAGCAGTTGTCGAAAGTCCTGTCAATGCGGTCAGTTTCCTGTGCAATTGCATTCTGCTCATTCCAAGTTTCTTGCTGAATTCATCCACGGTGAAATTGCTGTCAGAGAGGTCGTTATCAACAATTTCTTGGATTTTTTCCAAAAACCGCTCATCTGTGGATGTAATTGCAATGTCCTTTGGTGAAATGAAATTTCTAGTGGAATATCTAACTCGGAGCTGTGCTCTGAGTTCAATCAACTTTTCTGCTCTGGCAAGTAATTGATTGGTTTTAAATGGCTTAAGAATAAAATCATCTGCTCCTGATCTGATTCCTTCCAATTGACTTTCTTCATCTGCTTTCGCAGTCAATAAGATCACTGGGATGTGTGAGGTCAATTCATTTTCTTTCAATTTTTTACATAGCTCAAAGCCGTCCATTTCCGGCATCATCACATCTGAAATAATCAAATTTGGAATTTTTTTGAGGGCAATAAAAAGTCCTTCTTTGCCATTGGAAGCCTCGAGGGTTTGAAAGTAAGGACTCAGTTCTCGGACTGTAAATTCCCTGACTTTAGAGTTGTCTTCCACAACTAAAATCAAGGGAAGCTTTCCCCGTTCATCGTCATTGATTCTTGGTAAATTGGGCAATTCAAACTCCTCACTTTCTTCATCCACCACTTCTTCGGGATGGAAGGCATACTTATCTATAGGAAGTGAAACCGAAACCTCAAACCACTTGGAATCCTTATAATTGACCGAAATTTCTCCATGATAGAGGTGAATCATTTCTTTGATCAGGGATAAGCCCAGACCAAATCCTTTTTTGCTTCCATTTGATTTTTGAATTTTCTGAAAAAGCTGACTCAAATCTTCATGGGTATATTGCTCCAGACTTTCATTTTTGATATTCAGCTGAAAGCGTCCTTCAGAAATGGAACAGGCCAACTTAATTTCTGAGTCTTTTTTGGCGTACTTGATTGCATTCTGTATAAGATTTTTAACGATTTTTTCAATTTTATCAGAATCAAACCAAACCTCGGTCATCAGCGGGATATCTGCGGAAAGTCTTACTCCTTTTTCTGATGCTTGGTAGAAGTAATTGGCAATGACTGATTGGAGAAGTAAGCCCAAATTTCCTTTTCGGATCGTCAGTTGATTTTGACCGGCCTTGATTTTTGCAACTTCCAAAAGCTGATCCACAAGGGTTAGCAATCGTTGAGAATTGGTTTTTACCAGATTCAGTTGGGATTTTATGACAGGATTATCAGATTGACTGATGACTCGATCGATCGGTCCTGAAATTAGCGTCAGTGGAGTGCGGAATTCATGGGAAATATTGGTGAAAAGCTGAGTTTTAAAGTCGTCGATCTCCTTAAGCGTTTGCGTTTCCCTGTCCTTCATGTTGAGAGAAAATTGGATGTGCCATTTCCATTTCAGGTACTGGTAAATCCATAAAACGATAAGAGCCAAAAAGACCACGTAAATTATCTTGGCCAAATTCCCGAAATACCAAGGCGTCAAAATGCTGAATTCCAAAGCCACTGGTTCTTCGGCCCAGATCCCATCATAGTTACTAGCCCGAACCAAAAACCGATAGCTTCCCGGTCCCAAATTGGTGTAGCGTGCTTGATGATTATAACCATTGGAAACCCAATTTTCATCATGGTTTTCAAGCTTGTATTCAAACTGGTTTTTTCCCGGAGAAGAAAAAACCAAACTCGCCATGTTGAATGTGAGTGTGTTTTGATTGTGTTTCAGCTGAAGGTTTTGTTTTAGTTTTACCTTTTGATCAAATACTGAAAGCTCTGTTATCGCTATTTTTGGAGGGATTTCGTTCATGGAAATATCCTCCGGATTGAACCAATAAAATCCATCCAAACTTCCAAAATAGAGTGTTCCGTCTTCATTTTTGAAGTATGCGCCGGTATTGAATTCCGTAGCCAGTCCATCATAGTTGGAATAATTGGTGATTTGAAATTGATCCTCAGATTCATTTTCAAGGTCCACTTTGGTGATTCCCTTGTTGGAGCTTAACCAGAGATGTCCATGCTGATCATCCAAAATAGAATAGATGACATTATTGGAAAGTCCGGAATCAACATTTAGGATTTTAATTTTCCCTGTTCGGAGATCCATTCGATTCAGGCCACCTCCGTTGGTTCCTATCCAAAGTTGATTCTTTTCTAAATGAAGAGATTTGATGCTGTTGCTACTGATCGAATTTGGATTTTCAGGTTCATGGATCATCGATTCGAATATTTCGGTATCTAAATCCAACTTGGCGATACCGTGATTTTCGGTTCCAATCCAAAATTGACCTGAAGGGTCTTCCAGTATCGTGCGAATATTGTTGTCAGGGATACTATTCGGTTGAAGCGGATCATGGACAAACTGCTTCAGTGTGCCTTTGTCAGGATCAAACCAGATTAATCCATCATTTCTGGTGCACAGCCAATATCGTTTTTTACTGTCTCGAAAGATTTTCCAAACCGTTGATCCCGGTTGGGAGACCCTGCTATCTAAATTAAAATGCTGAAACTGTTCAGTCTTCAGATCAAAAATACCCAGCCCTTCATCTTGGTAACCAATCCAGAGCTTTCCGTTACTATCTCCCAAGAGGCTCATCACTCGGTTGCTTTCTAGGCTATTAGGATTTTTGGGGTCATGGACAAATGTCTTCCAATTTTTAGTCCTTGGATTGAATCTAGTAAGTCCCTTTCCTGAAGTGCCTAGCCATACATTTTCAAATTCATCTACATATATTGCTCTGATCACATCGATATTGATGTTTTCAGGGACCTCCTGATTGTGGAAGAAGTTGAATTTCTCCAAATAGGAATCGTAAAAACTCAAGCCAGCACCATCCGAACCAAACCAAAGTGTACCGGTATAATCCTCGAAAATTGAAAGAATGTCATTGTAGTGAATTGATCTTGGATTCTGCTTGGTGTAATAGTATCGGTTTAAGGTTTTGTTTGCTAAGTCGACCTGCTTGATGCCATTGCCATAGGTGGCTATCCAAAGCCGGTTTTTGGAATCTACCAACAAATCCAAAACCATCACATCATGTCCGGAGTCGTCCGATTGATCCAAATATTTTTCCGAGAAAACGACAGGCCCGCTAGAATTTGCACTTGTCCAGAGTCCCTGATTCAAAGTACCAAACCAAAACCTTCCGTTGGGATCTAGGATAGAAACGGCAAGAATTATTCCTGATCCAGGCTTCCAAAGCTGACTTGAAATCCCGGTGCTTTTATTCCATAAAACTACTTCATCACTAAAGGTTAAAATGAGGTGATCCTCGTCAAATATGGCAAGATTGACAATTTCTTTGTTGGGATCTGACCAGACCATTTCGGCCTTGTTAACTTCATCATTCCAGAAAAAAAGCTGGCCTGCTAGTGTTCCAAACCAGACTTTCCCTTGAGTATCTTCAATTATGCTGTTAGCGGAGCTGATGCCCTCGATTGGCTCAAAGACTTCATTTTCCCGATCAAAAAGCTCTGGTATTGAACTTTCCGGAATGATCCATATTCTGTTTTTACTGTCAGCATATACTTTTCCAAGCAATAAGCGGGTTGATTCTGTGATATCTAAAAACTTTTTATCAAATATTTTAAAATCCCGGCCATCATACCTGTTCAATCCTTCTTGGGTGGCAATCCAAAGAAATCCATCTTGATCTTGAGTGATAGAAATCGCGCTATTTTGAGAGAGTCCGTCATTGACTGAAAGTTGTCGGAAAGAAAGATTTTCTTGAGAGAGTACAGGAAACCTGATTAAAGCACAAAACAGTAGTATAATTGGGAAACCCAATCCGCGAATTGAAGAATTAATTGAAAATGACATCGAAAAAATCTGATTGTTGAATTTTCAAGTAACTTAAATTTTAAGCTGATACCGATAGCTGTATCGGATTTTTCATAGTTGGTAAAAAATTCAAACCGTCCAAAATTTAGTTTTTTAGAATATTCAATGGGGAAGTGACACTATTTTTTATAAAAGTTTTGAATTCAGCTAGTTTTTTGAAATCTATTCAATATTTTAATACTTAAATTTTTGGAGAAAGGATTTATTCGTTAGACCAAATAGTGGGAAGTTTATGATTCGTGTTGTGATTATAGATGATGAACCGAAGGCCATCATCTCGCTGGAATGGGAGCTAAATCAAATGGTAAATCCGGTAGAGGTCCTAGGTAAATTTGGAGAGGTGGAAGAAGCATTGGATAAATTAAAAGGACTTAATCCTGATTGCATTTTTTTGGACATTGAGATGCCAGGATTGGATGGATTTAAATTTTTGGAGCATTTCCCTGATCGAAAATTTGAGGTGATTTTTGTGACAGCCCATGCAGGGCATGCAATTCAAGCAATTCGGGAAAGAGCTTTTGATTACTTGCTTAAGCCAGTAGATCATTCTGAATTGGAAAATTTATTGGATAGAATCAGCAAAAAACGAAATGAAAAAACTGCCAGCTTTAGTTCCAATCAAGCAAGTGAAAAGGAGAAAATAGCAATTAACACAGATCAACAACTGATTTTGGTTGATCCGGATGAAGTGATTTATTGTGAAAGTGAGGGGAGCTATTCCTACATCCACACAAGAAATGATGGAAAAATTTTGGTTTCAAAACGGCTAAAATTACTTGGTGATCTTCTTTCCAAATTCCGGTTTTATCGAATCCATCATTCCTATTTGGTCAACCTTGAAATGGTAAAATCTTATGAGAAAACTTCTGGAAAAGTCAGACTCATGAATGGGGTATTACTTCCAGTCTCCCGATTGAAAAAGTCTGGTTTTACAGAATCCTTGAAATTTGGCCCGAATGGATTTTTTTGAAAAATACCCTCTTATAGGAATCCTTGAAAATAGCAATTATAATGGCTTGGGTTGGGCTGTTACGAGTGTGCTTTTTTACCTGTCACTTTACCATTTTTTACTTTTTGTCAAAAGCCGAGAGAAATTTTACCTGTTTTACAGCATCTATGCTTTGATCAATGCAATCAACCTCATCAAGCGAGTGAAGGGTGGGTTTGTCGAAACTATTTACGACGAATTTCCTGAGTTTTTTATCCACTTGAACTTTCCTATTCAATTTGCCAGCTACCTGATTTTTTCATTTTTCCTGATTGAGATTCTCAATTTCAGAAAGCATTTTCCAAAGTTCACTCGATTCTTTTCCTACTATGCCTTGGTCACCAGTTCTATATTTGGTGTCTTAGTTTTGGGGAGATATATATGGGATGGATATGACTGGATGAAAGACTATTATATGTATGTCTTCATGCCTTGTACATTCATTTTTTTGATTTATGGAATCTATTTGACAATCAAGACAGGAGAGAAAGTCCGGTATCATATACTCACCGGTTATTTGATCCTTGGGATATCTTCATTCATCCTTGCATTTCTCGTGATGGGAAAAGATGTGTCAATCGCTGATAAATACTTCTACATCTATTATTTGGCTGTTATGGCGGAAAACTTCCTGTACACTTATGCATTGGCAATTAAGCAGCGGGAGGTGTATGAGGAGAAGTTTCAAATGCAGCATTTGTTGGTAGAAAAACTTCAGGAGAATGAAGAACTCAAAGGAAAACTTAATGAAAATCTAAAAAATGAATTAAAGCTTAAAGAAAGTCAAATTTCATTTTTGGAGGCTGATGCTGAAGAACAGCGAGTAGCCAAGCTAAGTGCTGACTATGAAAAGCAAATTACGTTACTTCATCTTCAGTCACTTAGAAGTCAGATGAATCCACACTTCATCTTCAATGCACTGAATTCCATCAAGGTTTTTCTAATTGAAAGCGATAAAGAAAATGCAGTCCTGTATCTCAATAAGTTTGCGAAGCTTATCCGAATGGTGCTGGAAAGTTCCAGAGAGTTTAAGATTTCCCTTGGTGAAGAGTTGGATATAGCGAAGCTATATCTTAGCCTTGAAGCGATCAGGTTTGACGACGGAATAGATTTTAAAATTAATGTTGACCGTGGTATCAATCTCAGAGATACAAAAGTTCCGCCGCTGGTTTTTCAACCATTTTTGGAAAATGCAGTTTGGCATGGTTTGATGCCTAAAAAAGGATCTAAATCTATTTTGATCCATGTCTATCAAAGCCAACAAGGTGTTACAGTTTCCCTTCGAGATAACGGAATAGGAAGAGAAGAATCAAGAAAAAAGAAAGCAAAACAAACCCTCCAAAAACAGTCGATTGGGATTTCCCTTTCATCAGACCGTCTTAAATTTTTTAATCAAAGTGAAAAATCCGATTATCATTTTGAAATATTGGATTATAGCGGAAATACAAGTGACCAAGGAACAGAGGTTATTTTTTACCTAGCTGAAGTGAAGTAATACGGCCAAATAATTTTTGCAACGTTACCACAGTGCTATTTTTTGATACATCAGATTAACTCCTTTATAGTTTCCTGACATAGTTTTGTTTGAAGAAAAGTATATACCCGGTTTTTTACAGGTGGTTGATTAATTCTTGCGACTCATTGCTGTTCGCTAGCTTAAGACTCCTTTAAAAACTACCTGCAGTGTAATTCAATGAAACGAATCAGCCCAGTTTTCCTTTTTGTCATGGTGTTATTTTCCTGTGGAAAAGGAAAAAATCCAAACCCAATAGCTACTGTAGAACCTAGTCGGGCAGGATTTGCTGACTCATCTGAAAAGCTTGGATTTTATCCCTCCAATGATTTAGAAATACAGATTCCTATGAGCAATGAACAGCTCAAAAAGTGGATTCCCGAAAAAGTCGGAGAAATGGAGCAGCAAAAATTAATCGTAGGCCACAAACAGGCAATGGAAATGAGTGGTGCAATCGCTACTTACCAAGAAAATGGGCAAGAAGGAAAGCAAATTTCTATGGAAGTATTGGACGGTGCAGGTGCTACAGGGGCTGTGATGCTTAAGTCTATAAGTCAGAAGTTGATTTTGGATTATAAAGAAAAAATGAGTTCTGGATACTCTCGAATCTATGAGCGTGAAGGAATTCGAGTTTGGGAAAAGTTAAATTCTGATGATCACCTTTCGGAGATCGAGTTTGTTCTGGAGGAGCGTTACCATTTTATTTTCAAAGGTCATGGAATCGAGATGAAGGAACTTTGGGCCTTTGTCAGGCAGGTCCGGAAAGAGATGAGCTGAGGAGTTCTTGCGATGAACTGGATTCGGTTCAGACTTATTTCCGGAATGAATTGATATTTCGAATCCTTTTGGAATGCCTTTCTATAAATAGGAATGTGGCTTTAGCCCATTCCTCTAGGAATTAAAATAACAATTGGGCTTTAGCCAAAATCTAACTCCCTTAGGAGTAGATAATCAAAATGATTTTCTGGCTTGTTACATCAGTGCTATTCTTTGATACATCCTTGACTGAGGTGTGATGGTATTTAAAATACTTTTGATCCATACTTACATACCACTACAAAACCTAAAATATTTTTATGAAGCTAGCCTTGACCCTCAGTTTAGCATGTTTTGTTCTCTGCGCAAATGCACAGGAGATTACTGGGAAAATCGAAAATCATCCAAATTCCCAAATGGATTTGGTCTTGATGCTTTTTGGGATGGAAAATCTGATATCCATCGGCATAGTGGATAAAAAAGGTCAGTTTACCGCAAATCTGGATAATATTAGTTTGGACGATATCCCAGCCGAAAACAAATCCATGTCCATTATGGAACTCTATTTTAATTTTTATTTCAAATGTAATGACAAGAGAGCCTTTGGTGAAAACTTCGATAAACCCGCCGCAAGCCAGGATTATGTACGGATGACAAAAAAGGGGGAGTGGGCTGGTACTGTGTTTTTAGTATCTGATGAAGGCCTGATTCCATGGATAGAAGATTCCGGTTACAACAATGCTATAAAAGGGTCATTTTACGAAGTGATGTATGTAGAGGAAGATTTTGATGTCAAAATGACCTGTGCGAGTAGTGTCTATGCTGCCGATAATGTAGAAGTTGATACTGAATACAGCTTTGATATTGAACTGAAAAAAGGCTTCAATTGGGTGGAATATACTATTAATGAAGTGTATGAAACAGATCCAGATATTCGGGCATCCTTTCCTTCCAAAGTAACCATCAGCAACTTGAAAGATCCCTCCAAAATGCGATGGATTGGGACGTATTATTGATTTTTATGATTATCCGCAATCTCACCAGTAGGTCTGATTATCCCAACTTCGCAACGGATAATCGTCTACAGACCACAGTTCACCGCAAGTAGAAATGGACTCAAGCCCTTCCTTTTATTCGACTTGAAGCAAGAAAGTGGATATACAGATTGATTTTAAAAAAAATGATTTTTCCTACTGAATAAGCCTGAAGACATTCTTCAGGCTTTATTTTTTGGTGATTGTTACATCCGTGTTACTCTTTGATACATCTCTGATATTCTTCTGGGTGGTAGATTTTGATTTTTGCTTTGGGGACTCTTATTTATTCCGCAATGGAAAAGAAGAAAGTTTCCGAAAAACGAGAAAATCTAAATATTCAAAGCGATGAGAAATTTTTACACCACGACAAAACGTTTTTTTCTTCCGGTACTAGCAGGTATTTTTTTACAGTTCCTGGGCGGCCAACAAGCCAATGCCCAGGAACTCACCGGAACTTACACTATCGGAGCAACGGGAGATTATGTAAGTTTTAACGAAGCGGTTTCAGCGCTAAATGCGAATGGAATATCTGGCCCGGTAATTTTTGAGGTTCAGAGTGGAACCTATACTGAGCAGATGGTCTTGGGAACTTTTGTGGGTCTCTCAAGTACCAATACAGTTACTTTTCAAAGTCAATCCGGAAGTGCATCAGATGTGGTAATTCAATATTCTGCTTTGGGAATAGCAGATAATTATGTGGTCAGATTCAACAGTGGTTCTCATTACATTTTTAGTAATCTTACCGTTCAAGCTTTAGGAACTTCCTATGCCAGGACATTTCATGCACAGGGAGATATAGATAATATCACAATTGAACAGTGTATTATTGAGTCTCCAGATACAGGAATTGCAAATGGGGATAGAGGGAATATTGTTTTCCAACCTGCAACATCATCTTCAATCAGATTTTTTGGGAACACCATTGTAGGTGGATCAAATGGAATATATTATAAAGGAGGTAGCACTTCGTCTTACCGTGCTCCCGGTTTTGAGTTGAGAAACACAGAGATTTTAGGTTCTTATTCTTACGGGGTCTATCTGGAGTATTTGACTGGTGCAGTAGTAGAAGGCAACACGGTAACGCTACGGGAGATCTCACAATCTTCTTCTTATTCAATGATGCTGAGCAATGTAGAGGGAGCAACCCGAGTAGTTGGAAATCGGCTGATGGGATCAAGGTCAACAGGGCTTGATTTCAGATTTGGGGACGCAACAGTTGGTTCTCCTGGATTGATAGCCAACAATTATGTTCAGAGTAGCGGATCCTACACCTTCCATTTTTACAACAATTCTTATCAGAACATTTATCACAACAGCTTCAATAGTACGGGTACAGGGGCTGGGATGTACTATGATTGGTATTCAACTGGAATAAATATCAAAAACAATATCTTCAAAGCGAATACAGGATATGCATTTCAGGTAGCAAGCTCTGGAGGTTTGGGAGAGATGGATTATAATGATCTGTCCACTTCGGGCACCTATCTGGGCCGTTGGGGAAGTAGTAATGCTGGAGATCTTAATGACTGGCGAGTGCTGTCTTCAAAAGATGCAAACTCCTTAAGTTTTGATCCGCAGTTTGTCAGTGATACCGACCTGACGGCAAGTTCCCCTGCACTGGCAAATGCAGGAACACCACTTGCAGAAGTCACTACGGATATCAATGGGGTGGCCAGAAAGGCAACTCCGAGTATGGGAGCAAACGAATACGATTCGGAAGGACT
>CAYTXN010000019.1:0-7395 GCA_964441195.1 uncultured Limnohabitans sp. | reverse complement strand
TGGCCAGAAAGGCAACTCCGAGTATGGGAGCAAACGAATACGATTCGGAAGGACTTAGCCCGCTTTCGGGAACCTATACCATCAATCCTGCGGGAATCGGAGACCGAAACTTCACCACCATACAATCCACGGTGGATGCGATGATATTGAATGGGGTATCGGGTCCGGTGGTGTTTGAGATTGCTTCTGGAACCTATGAGGAGCAGGTGTTAATCAAGGATATTGCGGGTGGATCTTCTACCAACACGGTAACCTATGAGCCGGCCACGGGCATTTTGGGAGATGTGACCATACAGTTCAGTTCGACAGTATCAGCGAACAATTATGTAATAAGACTCGACAATGCGAGTGATCTGATTTTCAGGAATCTGAATATTCAGGCGACAAATACCTCTTTTGCCAGAACTATCTGGTCAGTGAACAGAATGGACAACATTCTGATAGAAGGCTGCAGGATAGAGAGCCCCGATACGGGAAGTACGAATGCGGAGTTGGGAAATATAACTTTAAATCCCTCGATCTCAACCAAAGTACGGATAGTCAACAGTCAGATTATAGGGGGAAGAGCTGGATTATATTACAGCGGGGGAGGCAGCAGCTACCGCGCTCCCGGTTTTGAGTTAAGAGACACAGAGATTTTAGGTTCTTATTCTTACGGGGTCTATCTCCAATACCTGACCGGTGCAATAGTAGAAGGCAATTCAGTAACGCTGAGGGAAGCCTCGCAGTCTTCTTCCTATTCAATGGAGCTGAGTAATGTAGAAGGAGCAACCCGAGTAGTTGGAAATCGGCTGATTGGTGCAAAGTCAACAGGGCTTGATTTCAGATTTGGGGATGCAACGGTTGATTCACCAGGTTTGATAGCCAACAATTATGTTCAGAGCAGCGGATCCTACACCTTTCATTTTTACAACAATTCTTATCAGAACATTTATCACAACAGTTTCAACAGTACGGGTACAGGGGCTGGGATGTACTATGATTGGTATTCAACTGGAATAAATATCAAAAACAATATCTTCAAAGCGAATACAGGATATGCATTTCAGGTAGCAAGCTCTGGAGGTTTGGGAGAGATGGATTATAATGACCTCTACACGGCAGGGTTAAACCTAGCACGCTGGAATTCTACAAATGCCCCAGATCTTCCAACTTGGCAATCGCTGTCATCCCGTGATGCTAATTCACTCAATGAAGATCCGCTTTATGTTTCTGAAACGGATCTCACACCACAGAACCCTGTTCTAACAGAAGCTGGAACGGATTTGACAGCTTTTGTTTCCTTAGATATCAATAATAACCCTAGGACAGTTCCGGTTAGTATTGGGGCTGTGGAATTTGCTCAAGCGGGAGATCCTTTGATTGGAGAATATACTATTGATCCGGCTGGTGCAGGGGATCGAAACTTTATATCCTTTGCTGCTGCTGCAGAGGCTTTAAGAATTAATGGCGTAGCAGGAAGAGTAGACTTTTTGGTGGCTGATGGAACCTATGAGGAGCAGTTGAATTTTGGAACTGTACCAGGAGCTTCCGCTTCATTCAGTATCAATTTCAGTTCGGCTAGCACAAATCCATTAAGTGTTGTGATTGTCCATTCGGACACCTACACGATGAAACTGGATAATGCAGAGCATCACAGCTTCTCCAATATGACTTTCAAGACTTTGGGTACAGCTCAGGTTATCCAGGTTCGTAATCGGGCGGTCAACCTGCTTTTTGAAAATAATGTAATAGAAAGCCCCGCCACTGCGAATACCTCTAATGTGAGAGGAGGAATAGATGTCTCAGGAACATTTACTGAAAATATTAGAATTATTAATAATAAAATCTCTGGAGGTGCTTACGGAATCTATGTCAAGGGGGCCAGCTCTTCTTCTCGGGCAGGTCAGGTCATTATTTCTGAAAATGAAGTGAATGACGTTTACTTTAGGTCAATTTACCTCAATTATACAAATGCTTCGCAAGTAATTGGCAACATAGTAAAAGCGACATCCACAGCAGATCAAATAAGCCTCTTACTTGAAAATACAGAAGGAGGTTTACTGGTTAAAAATAACCGTGTGACCTCTGTGGATGGCAATGCCCTCAGAATCGTCAATGCTTCCGGTAATTCAGGTACACCAAATCTGGTTTATAATAATTTCCTACAAGGGGTCGGCAATAACAGAACAGTCTATCTTTCTAATACCAACAACCTATTATTCTATCATAATGCTGTTTGGAATCAAGGGAATGGGGCTTCTTTGGAATACGCCTCCAGTGGTTCCAATAATCAATTGGTAAATTCTATTTTCCATGCAACAAATGGATATTCACTTCGAATCAGTGCCACAGGAGCTTTCTCAAATATTGATTATAATAACTTATTCACCGCAGGAACCAATATAGGACGATGGGGTAGTACTGATGCTGTTAATTTGGATGCCTGGAGAGCTGCTTCAGGGTATGATGCCAACTCCTTGACAATTAATTCTCAATTTGTTTCAAGTGAAGACTTGACTCCACAAGAAGAAGCACTCGCTGTCAATGGAACTGATTTGACAGCAATAGTTTCAGATGATATCAACGGCGTTCCTCGATTTGAACCGGTAAGTATCGGTGCAGTAGAATTTTTCTCAGAAAGCGGAAGAGATCTGGCTGTTGTTGAAATCCTTACACCAAATTCAGCCTGTTTGCTCACAGACCAAGAGGCGGTTTCGGTTAGGATTTCAAATGTAGGAACTTCCTTTGCAGGCAATATTATCCTTTCCTACCAAATCAATGAAGATACACCTGTAGAAGAGGCCTTACCTTCCTCAGTAGTTTTGTCTCCTGGTCAGACATACAACTATATTTTTGAAAACCTGGCTGATTTAAGTCAAAAGGGGGAATTTACCATTATGGTATCAATTGTGGAGTCAGATGAAGATCTGACCAATAACGTTTTGAATAAGATAATTTCCCATTATGCAGACCCTATAGTTACAATCAGTGATGATGCATCAATCTGCAAAGGACAGGGAATTAGTTTGAGCGTATCTGGAGGAGTTTCCTACTTATGGAGCACTGGAAATACAAACAATTTTATCTATGCTCAGCCGCAAGAGACTACTACTTATACAGTTCTTGTAACAGATGAAAATGGCTGTACCATTGAGAAAGCAGTAACAATAACAGTAAAATCAGTCCCTGAAATTTCATTTGTAGGAGATGCTGGATACGAAACCAGCTTCGTTTCGCCTACAGTCGGCACCAATTCGACTGATTTTGTATTCAGAATCAAGTATATCGAAGAATCGGGAAATTTACCTGCTGCCGGATTTCCAAAATTGACTTTATCAAGCTTTTTGGAAACAAGAGATATTGTACTGGAAGAGGAAGATCCTTCCGACCAAAATGTAATAGATGGTAAAATCTA
Source organism: uncultured Limnohabitans sp. (assembly GCA_964441195.1). Taxonomy (GTDB): domain Bacteria; phylum Bacteroidota; class Bacteroidia; order Cytophagales; family Cyclobacteriaceae; genus Algoriphagus. The sequence continues at coordinate 3,998 of CAYTXN010000019.1, read as the reverse complement.
CCAAGCGGTCGTTTCTAATCTTACGGAGGATGCAGATTGGAAATCAGAAATCAGGTTAAGGCATACTCTTAATTGTGAGACCACTACAGGCCAGCTTAACACTCCTTTGGTAAGCAGTGATCTTTTGGATGTGGCAATCTTTGCAGAAGATATACTTTTCAGCAATGACGAACCTGGTATTGGAGAGGAATTTACGATTACAGGGATAATCAGAAACACCTCAGATTTCCCTGCTGAAAACTTTGTAGTATCAGTGTATGACGATGAGAATCTCATAGCATCTACAATTGTCGATTATGTGGCTCCGCAATCTACCAAAGAAGTAAGTTGGAATTACAGCTTCTTGGTATCCGGTTATCATGAGATCAAAGTGGTTTTGGATGAGACCGATGTGCTGGATGAGAAAAACGAACTCAATAATTTCGCTATTCGATTCTATGCCCTTCCGGAAGGCATCAATGTATCTGCTTCACTGAATAAATCTGTAATTATTCCAAGTGAGACGTTTACGCTTTCTGGTGTAGCGAATTATTATGGATTGGACCTCGCTGTGACTCCAAAAGTTTCAGGTGCCACTGTAAGAATAAATATCAGTGACGGAAGATCATCAACTGCCTATACCAATTCCAATGGGGGATTTAGTAGATCTTTCTCCGGCCCAACGGAACTTGGAGTCTATACCGTATCAGGAGAGGTGGATGACGGCAGATTTATAGAGCCATTTGGTCCATTAACTATAGAAGTTGTGGAAGAAGATACTTCGGGGGATTTATTACTTCCTGATTTGGAAACGACTTTGACCCTAGATGCTAAAGAAGGCAGAAACCATTATCTAAGAGGAGAATCCATAACGGGAGTAGCTAAAGTTACTAATATTGGCCAGGCTCCTGCAGAGAACTTTGTGTTCAGATATACATCTTGTCAAGGAGTGATTGGGGAAATTTTTATTCCACTGCTTCAGCCAGGTGAATTTATAGAGTATCCATTTGTGACTTCAATATTGGATGACAACTTATTGAATTCATGCAATAGATATGATTTTTGTGAATTTTCTGCAAGAGCGGATCATTTGAATCAACTCAGTGAAACTACAAAAGGTAATAATTATAGCTCTATCAGCAAAAAAGTCTATGGGGAGTTACCTGATTTGATTCCAGAAAGAATTTCTTCTTTATTTTTCAATCTAGAGGATACTTTCAAAATATCTATCAAGGCAAGAAACATAGGTGGTCTGCCTACCACAGAACCTTTTGTGATGAATGTCTACATTGATGATGTCCTTATGGATTCTAGGACATTCTCAAATTCAGTCAATGTCTGTTCATATATCAGTACCTATAAACTCGGCTGGTTATTTACGACAACTGATGATAAAGTAATTCGTATCGTGGTAGATGAGCCTTATGGAAGCGGAGCCATTGAGGAATACGATGAAGTCAATAATCAGCTTCAGTTTACCATTACGTATAAACCAAAAAAACCGGATTTATCTACGAGTGTCAACTGGCTGAGTATAGAACCCGCTCATCCAGATCCCGGTGAAACCTTCAAGATTAAAGCTCTTTATAGAAACGGTGGTGCTACTGATGTTACTGATACTTTCTATAATTCATTTACAGTAGTTGAAAATGGAGTAGAAAATATTTTAGAAAGTCAAATTCTAGATAGCTTATTAAAGAGTCAATATAAAGCAGATAGTGTGTACGCTAGTATTTCTGCCTATGGAAATCATTCGCTTACATTCAGAACAGATTCCAGATTTGAAATAGATGAATCTTCTGAAGGAAATAATGTGGCTACTGTCCCCCTCTGCGTCGATGTATCTCCTTCAATTTATTACAATTCGTATAGTTCATTTGGAGTTTGGAGAGGTGGATTCCAAATTTATACTGAACAGTACTTAACAGCTTACATTAGAAATTTTGGAATTTTTGAAGCTGATGATGTATCAGTGAAGTTTTATCTGGATGATGTGGAAATCGCATCAACTGTGATTTCTAAACTTCCAAGAAATACCTCAGGTGAGTATATTCGTCTTCCATACATTTTTACTGAAGCCGGCACATTTACGCTGAAGGTAGTAGTGGATGAGGAGGGCAAGTTTACTGAATGTAATGAGGAAAATAATGAATTCAGTCAAACTATTGAGATTTTAACTCCTGGACCTGATCTTCGGGTATTGACTCAATACATTTCCCCTACAAAACTTAACCCTGATCTGGATGAGCCAATCAATTTGTTTGTCTCCTTCGATAATATTGGAATTGTTCCTTCAGGGCCATTTAAAGTTCGTTTGTTAATTGACGGGCAACAAATCGGGGAAGATGTTGATGTTAGTGGAGTTGCGGCAGGAGAAGACGGAACGGTAGCCATTACAGAACCTTATTCCTCTTCAATTGGTGGATTAAAAACCATCGAAGCGATAGTGGATATTTTGGAAGAACAACCAGATCCAAACCGAACCAATAACTCCGCCCTCAGAACAATTTTCGTTGGGGATGCTCCAAATCTGGCATTTACAAGTTTGGATTTCAGTATCACCTGTCCTGAAAATGGAGAAGAGGTTACTCTTACAGCCAACATTATTAATGAAGGTGATGTAGGAACTGATGCAACACTAACTTTCTATTACAAATCCGGCGAAATCTTAGAAGTTATTTCCGAGGAGTTGATCAGTGTGGATGCCAAAGGGACGCTTATGGTTTCAACTCCTATTGGTCTACTGAGTAACACCTTTAGTATTTATGCGGAAATCACAGATGCCTATCCATTTGAATACAATCTGTTGGATAATAGTATCGAGCGAGCATTCTGTACAGATATTGTTAATCAATATGAAATTACGACTTCGGTTGTTGGACAAGGCATCATTTTAAGAGATCCGAATTTAAATCTATATAACGAAGGATCAACTGTTTCTCTGACCGCCATACCAGCAGAAGGATTCTCGTTTACACAATGGTCTGGAGATCTTTCCAACACTGATAATCCGCTTAGCTTCACCATGGACAGTGATAAAAATGTAGTGGCTGAGTTTACTGAAAACTACCGTATCAAACTCAAAGTAACCAATGAATCCTGTTTTGAAGCTGCTGACGGAAGAGTAGAGGTTGATATTTTTGCAGGAGTAGCGCCTTATACAATCGAATGGTATAAGAACGGCACATTACTTCCTGAAACAGGGACTATTATTAATAATCTTTCAGCAGCATTCTATGAAGTTCGGGTGACAGATTCTGACAATGTAATCCTATCAGATGATGTGGATTTAATTGTTGGTGACTTCCAGTATCCTATTGTGGTTATTCCTTCTGACTACACTGTTTTCCTTGATGAGAATGGTAATGGGATTTTGTCCATTGAGGAAATTAATGATGATTCATTTGATAACTGTGGCATCAAGTCCAAATACTTTAACGAGGGCTTATCCTCGATTTCATTCGACTGTACAAATATTGGAGACTCACTTACAGTTGACTTTAAAGTAGAAGACACCAATGGAAATGTATCGGTGAAATCCTTTAATGTAAATGTTCAAGATGATGTTAAGCCAACTATCACGAATATTCCTGCAAACATCTCAATAAACAATGATGCAGGAAGCTGCGGAGCAGCGGTGACTTGGACAGAACCTTCAGCAGATGACAACTGCGAGTTGGCAAGCTTCACTTCTGATTACAATTCTGGTGATCTGTTCGATCAAGGAACCATAACGGTGACCTACACCGCAACTGACATTCACGGTAATTTTGAAATAGCCAGCTTTACCGTGACGGTGAACGACACCGAAAAACCCGTGATTACCACCAATGGCGATCAAACTGTAGATGCGGAACCAGAACTGTGCTCAGCAACGGTAACTGTCAGCGCAAGTGCAACTGACAACTGTTCTGTTGGAGATCCGATAGGCGTTAGAAGTGATGGTTTACTATTGACTGATCCATATCCTGTGGGCGTAACCACGATCACTTGGAGTGTCACCGATGATAATGACAATG
>CAYTXN010000018.1:0-21767 GCA_964441195.1 uncultured Limnohabitans sp. | reverse complement strand
CTGAACAGCTCACCTACGCTGAGACAATCGAAATCATCGAATCTCAGCCGGATGCTGGGAAGAAAAAAGGGAAGTTCCCTGCGAAGAAAAAGTAATCCAAAACCGACCTCGAAAGGGTCGGTTTTTTTTGGTCTAAGGTACTTATCAACTCTACATATGGATTTCAGAACTTGGCTAGTGGGGATTTTATTTGAATAATATGGCCCGTCCCGATGGGACTCTAAATATCGATTTGATCCTATTTTTCCAGCCGTTAAAACGGCTGGCTAGGAAATGAGTGGTACCGATGGGACTTTAAAAAATTGATCCCCTTGAAATTTTTAAGGTTAGGCAAAATGCCGTAGGCATGACCGATCATCTAGCCAGCCAATTCATTGACTGGATTAAAGGATTGAATTGATTTTGAAAATGCCGTAGGCATGGGCGATATGAAATCCGGAAGTAGTTCGACACCCTCCGGGGTCGCCCGGATCTTATCGTTATTTCATAATCCACGGGTTCCACCCGCGGCTATTTAGAAGTTTGACCCCTTATCAGGGGTCTGAGAATTGAAACCAATTGGAAAAAACAACGGTGAAGCCGTCGAACTTTTCAATAACCCTAGGGGCAATCTAGGGAAATAGGGAATAACGAACGAGTAAGACAACCCCGAAGCGGGTTGAACATTTTGTGGAATAAGATTCGACACCTTCTGGGATCTGGTACAGCGCTGATATTTTGCTATTTTCCCATCTCAATTATTCCTCATTTTCTATGAATCAAAAAAAACTTGTCGTCCTAACCGGTGCCGGAGTATCTGCCGAAAGTGGAATCAGCACTTTCAGAGATAGTAATGGTCTCTGGGAAAACCATGACGTCATGGAAGTAGCTTCACCGGAAGGTTGGCGAAAAAATAGGGCCTTGGTTCAGGAGTTTTATAATCAGCGAAGAAAACAAGCCAAGGATTGTCAACCCAACCAAGCTCATTTAGCTTTGGCAAGTCTTGAAAAATACCTAGATGTCCAAATCATTACTCAAAATGTCGATGACTTGCACGAGCGAGCTGGTTCCACTAAGGTGCTACACTTACATGGAGAACTCAGCAAAGCTCAAAGTACGCTAGATCCTAAATTAATTTATCCCATGGAAGGCTGGGAAATTAAAGAAGGAGACAAATGTGAAAAAGGAAGTCAACTCCGTCCCTTTATAGTCTGGTTTGGGGAGGCAGTCCCAATGATGATTCCAGCGATGAAAATAGCAGCCAAGGCTGATTTTTTTCTTGTTTTGGGTACTTCCATGCAAGTTTACCCTGCGGCTAGCTTGATTGATTATGTACCTATGAATGCTGATAAATTTCTGATTGACCCTGCTCAGCCCGAATTTAAACTCTCGAAGAACTTGACTTTCATCCAAAAGAAAGCGACAGAAGGGATGGAGCTTTTTACAAAATTAATCCTTGAAAAAATAGGGTAAGGCTTGTTTAACTAAGGAAATGGAACTGAATTCACAAATTTTTATTCTAGATTAAAAGCCCAAACTTATTCTCAATATCAACCCAAAATTCCATGAGTTTTAAAGTGGCCGTCATCGGAACCGGACCTTCAGGAATCACCGCATTAAAAAATCTGCTGGACCAAGGCATAGATGCTATTGCTTTTGATCTGAACCAGGATGTAGGCGGCAATTGGATTTATTCTGAAGATGAAAGCCATTCAAGTGTTTTCGAAACGACACATATTATTTCGTCCAAAACACTCTCCCAATACGAAGACTTTACTTTTGACGATTTTGATCCTGATGCTGCGGATTATCCAGATCACGATACCCTGAGAAGGTATTTTCAGGCTTATGCAAAGAAATTTAATCTTTACCCTCATATCCGATTTGGCACTTTAGTAAAGCATTGTCAACGACTTGATGACCATACTTGGCAAGTCAAAACTGAAAAGGATGGCATCGAATACACGGATACATTTACCCATTTGGTGGTATCAAACGGTCATCATTGGAAACCTCGATACCCTAAGTATCCGGGAAAATTTGAAGGGGAATTTATCCATTCACACGCTTTCAAAAAAGCAGACCCATTTACCGGAAAACGGGTTTTAGTGATTGGCGGAGGAAATTCAGCTTGTGATGTGGCAGTGGAGACCAGCCGAGTAACCAAAATGACGGCTATCAGTTGGAGAAGAGGATACCAGATTGTCCCGAAGTTTTTTTTCGGAAAACCCTCCGACAAAATAGCCGAGCAAAGCAAATGGCTTCCCATCAAAATCAGGGGATTTTTCAACAGAATTTTGCTCAAAATCATGTTGGGCGACAACAGTCAATATGGACTGAGACCAGTCAAAGGCCCGTTTGGGGCCACTCACCCTACGATCAATGACGAACTCTTGCACAAAATCCGACATGGAAAAGTCAAGCCTAGGCTGGACATCAAGCAATTTCAAGGTAAACAGGTGATTTTTGAGGATGGAAAAAAAGAGGAATACGACACAGTGATTGCCTGTACAGGATATTGGTTGAGTCATCCGTTTTTTGACAAGGATTTCATAGATTATTCAGAAGGACCTGTTCCACTTTACTTTAAAATGTTTCATCCCGAGTATCAGAATCTCTATTTCATCGGAATGTTTCAACCGTTGGGTTGCATTTGGCCAGGAGCTGAACTGCAAAGTAAACTCATGGCACAGGAGCTGATTGGGAATTGGAAGCGACCCAAAAACATTCGCGAACTTTGCGAAAGAGAAGTTACTCATCCCCATTATCGACAGGTTAATTCTCCCAGACATACGATTACGGTGGATTATCATCTTTTTGTAAAAGCACTTAAAAAAGAGCTTTCAAAAGTGGGTATTTCAAAAATTTCAAGCAGGGAAAAACACGTTGAAAACGTTTCAACCTGATCAGGATGAAGCGAACCACCAAATATATCTTATTGGGACTGGCGTTTTGGTTCTTACTCTTCCTGGGATGGGAATGGTGGCGCAGCTATCCCAAAGTCAGGACCACTCCTATTTCTTTTCCCGAAAGCATGGAAGCGAGAATTGACTCACTTCTTTCTCAAAGCCTTACTCAGCACCTGATTCCCGGGCTTGCAGTGGGGATCATTAAGAATGAGAAAGTCACCTATCTCAAGGCTTTTGGATTTGAAAATCTTAAAACCAAGGACTCCCTAACCCTTCAAAGTTTGATTCCAGTTGCGTCCGTTTCCAAGATGTTTACTGCATTGACTTTGGCAAATTACGGTTTGGAAAAGGGATTTAAGGCTGACACCTCAGTGAATTCAATCTTGCCAGCAGAAAAAAAACTGGATGCTGAATACGATAAAATCACGCTCAAAGATCTGTTGAATCACACTTCGGGACTTTTAGACAAAAGAGGTCTTGGCAACATCTTGAAAAGGAGCGAAAGTAAAATTCTGGGGAATCTACCCAGTCAATTAAACGCTCCAAACCTCGAAAACAAGCAAGTTCAATATGCTGATGCTAATTTTGACTTGATTGGATATTTGCTGGAAATGCTTGAAGAACGGCCTTTTGAAGAAGTAGTAAAAGATCGAACGCTGATCGCTTCAGGAATGGAAAAGAGTCAATTTGTGACAGATTGGCCACTTGATTCGCTTTCCGTATCAGGCTATCAACGTACATTTCTTTGGAAGCGAATTGAAGAAAAGGAATTAAAACTGGAGCGGTTTCCTTCCCCATCCTCCGGCTTGGTTCTTTCCGCAGCTGAGCTATCGAAAGTACTTTTACATTTGAGCCGGGAAAATATGGGGATTTTTGGAGATGAATTAGATTGGCTAAAGGGGGGGGATTTGTCTCCATCAGGATTTCAATCCATTCACATCAACAACTCAGAATTTATCGGTCATTTTGGGGATCAGGGAGGATATAGTTCGCTGGTAATTTATTCTCCTGAGTTGGATATGGCTTTTTTCCTAATTTCAAATGCTCAAGACAAACCCGATTTCCGGAAATCAATCGCTGAAAAAGTGTTGAAAATTATTCTCTAATATTCTCCTGCCCATGAAACTATCATTCCCTCATCCGTTGATAATCTTATTGGGTTTCATAGTTTTTGCTGGGCTTGCGACTTTATTTATTCAATCGGGGAGCTTTGACAGAGTGTTGGATGAGAATACCGGTCGTCAAATTGTCGTGCCGGGAAGTTTCAAAGCCATTGAAGATGTCAATCCCAGTTTTTGGGAAATTCTAAAGGCAATTCCTGAAGGATTTGTAGCTGGCGCGGATATCATTGTGTTGATATTGATTCTGGGTGGTGCATTTTATATAGTAGAAAAAACGGGAGCGCTCCAAGCAGGAATCGAAGCCTTGATTTATCGCTTTCGAAACAACCAGTATTTACTTTTTTACTTGCTAGGGACGGTTTTTGCCATTGGTGGAGCATCCATTTCCATGCAGGAAGAATTGATTCCTATGGTTCCTATTTTTGTGATTTTGGCGGTTAAACTGAATTATGACCTTCGGGCGATTATCGCAATTACTTTAGGCTCATCGTTGGTTGGAGCGGCATTTTCACCGATCAATCCTTTTGTTGGACTTTTGGCTCAAAACATCGCTGAAGTTCCACTTTTTTCAGGAGTGCTATTTCGGAGCATTTTTATGGTTTTGGCGGTCTTTGCTTGGATTACCTACCATATTAAAATAGGAAAACTTAAAAATGGAGATCAATTGAATGCAGAATTCAAACCAAGCCCACTCTCTTTGAAATATGCCATTATTTTATTCCTCTCTTTTGGAGGAATAGGAGTCATGATCTATGGCATCACTTCTTTGGACTGGGGATATATCGAGATGTCATCTCTATTTTTTGTCATCGGAATAGCTTGTGGATTGGTTGCAGGAATGGGACTTAACGGAGCCGCCAGAACCTATGTGGCCGGATTTGGTGAAATGATTTTTGCAGGAATGATAGTAGGCTTAGCAAGAAGTGTCTATTTGGTCTTGGAAAAGGGAGAAATAATCGACCCATTGATTCAAGCACTCTTTTCACCTTTGCAATCACTTCCTGAGGCCTTGGCTGTGGCGGGAATGTTTGTCAGCCAAGCACTGGTTCATATTCCCGTACCCAGCACTTCAGGGCAGGCAGTTTTAACTATTCCACTGAGTGCTCCTTTGGCAGATTTGATTGGATTAAGCCGAGATGTAGCAGTACTTGCATTTCAGTATCCTGCCGGACTGATGGACCTGCTTACCCCAACCAATGGTGGAATGATGGCAATCATTGCTGGAGCTGGAATTAGCTATAAAGACTGGATTGCTTACATTTGGAAAAGCTGGCTTTTCATGGCAGGAATTGCACTTGGCGCCAGTCTCCTTGCTATTTTATTATTGAATTAATTATAAACCTATCTAACCAATGCAGATCAACGATCACAATCCTCTTCTTCCCTATCAGCCTGCACCTGATCGATACAGTCAGATGAAATATCGCTATTGCGGAAAAAGCGGACTTCAACTCCCTGAAATCAGCCTTGGCCTCTGGCATAATTTCGGCCACAATGCAGACTTGACATTAGGGAGAAAAATCCTAAGAAGAGCCTTTGACCTTGGAATTTGTCATTTTGACTTGGCTAATAATTACGGGCCTCCTTTCGGTTCCGCAGAAGAAAATTTCGGAAGAATCCTAAAAAAGGACTTTCTCCCCTACCGTGACGAATTATTGATTTCCAGCAAAGCAGGTTGGGATATGTGGCCAGGCCCTTATGGAAATTTTGGCTCCAGAAAATACCTCATTGCCAGCTGTGACCAAAGTCTGAAACGAATGGGACTTGACTATGTCGATATCTTCTATCATCACAGACCCGATCCGAATACACCGCTTGAAGAAACTATGGGGGCATTGGATCAATTGGTTCGTCAAGGCAAAGCACTCTATGTGGGGATTTCCCAATACAGCGCAGAGGACACTGCCAAAGCTTATGACATCCTGAAGTCTCTCGGTACTCCCCTTCTTATCCATCAGCCGAGGTACAGTATGATCGACCGATGGGTAGAGAATGGACTGATGGATGTCCTAGGTCAAAAAGGAGTTGGAAGCATCGCATTTTCACCTTTGGAGCAAGGAATGCTGACAGACAAATACTTGAAAGGAATTCCGGCAGATTCCCGTGCAGCAAAAGATGGTCGCTACCTAAAGCCTGAATCCCTGGCTCCTGAAAAACTGGAAATGATCAGCAAGCTGAATGACATTGCTTTGAAAAGAGGTCAATCCTTGGCTCAAATGGCGATTGCTTGGTTGCTCAAAGATCCTAGAATTACGTCTGTTCTCATTGGTGTCTCCAAGCCTGAACAGCTGGATGATAATGTAGCCTCAGTGAATAACTCTAATTTCAGCTCCGAGGAAATTACTCAGATAAAAACGATCTTAAGGGCCTAATGCCAACACAGATTGCATCCCGAAGTGCCCTGATTTTGATCGTTATCGCTCAATTTCTGGGCACTTCGCTTTGGTTTGCGGGAAATGTTGCCGCTCCGGAGTTTGAAAAGCTTCTCGGATCAACGGGGTTGGTATCCTGGATTACATCAGCGGTACAGCTGGGTTTTATTATGGGGACTTTTTTGTATGCTTTTGGGTCGATCGCGGATCGGTATTCACCTTCAGCAATATTTTTGTTTAGTGCTTTCTTGGCTGCCACTTGTAATCTTTTGATTATCATTTTGCCATTGAGTATATTTTCTGTTTTGGGATTTCGATTCTTGGTGGGATTTTTCCTCGCTGGAATTTATCCAGTTGGGATGAAAATCGCTTCAGATTACTTTGGAAAAGGATTGGGATCTGCCTTGGGTTTTTTGGTGGGTGCATTGGTCCTGGGAACAGCCTTTCCTTTTTTGATAAAAGCTCTAGGAACTGATATTTCATGGAAAATCATACTATTGACGACTTCAGGCCTTGCAATTTCAGGTGGGGCAATAGTTGGGTTTTTTGTACCAAACGGGCCATTTCGAAAAGTAAACTCAGTTTTTGACCTAGGACTTCTTCCAAAACTTGCAAGAATCAAAGCCTTACAATCAGCAGCCACAGGGTATTTCGGTCACATGTGGGAACTATATACCTTTTGGGCCTTTCTTCCATTTTTGATTCTTGATTTAAGAGGTGAAACTGAAATAGGGACTCAAAATTCATTTTGGACCTTCTCCATTATTGCAATTGGGGGAATTTCTTGTGCCTTTGGAGGGTTACTCTCCAAAAAAATCGGCAGTAAAAAAGTAGCACTTTATAGTTTGGCTGGATCTGGGTTCTGCGGCTTAATTTTGATTTTATTCCCGGCAATATCATTTGAGCTTGTTCTCCCCTTTCTATTGATATGGGGTATTTTGGTCACAGCAGATTCTCCTCAATTTTCGGCATTGGTAGCTCAAAGTGTGCAAGCAGAATATCGCGGAACAGCACTTACTTTAGTCAATTCCATCGGGTTTGGCTTGACTATCGTCAGTATTCAATTCAGTCAATATTTGAGTGGTTTCTTTTCCCCCAAGGAATTTTTAGGATGGCTGTTAATTGGGCCTTTGCTGGGTATTTTAGGATTTAGATATTTCAGAAAAGGATCTGAAAATTAAATCCACAAAAAAAGAGGCCTCTTTCGAAAACCTCTTCACTTACTAGTCTAACCGGACTACTATCTAACTACATTTTCAAGATTTGCTAAGTAAATCCACTTTTGATCTCTTGAGTTCAATCCAGCATTGACAGCTTTGCGCTGTTCTTCGGTTTGGTTCATGTCCTCATAAGCCTGAGCATTGAAAAACTGCACATAATCTTTATAGAGATTTACCGTAAGGTGAGTGGACGAAGCCTCAGAACCTAATGGGAGCGCGGCTCGAAGAAAACTCCAATGCCCCATCATTCCTTGGTCAATTCGACTTTGATGGATAGGTTTAAACACTTCTATCTCAGATTTTTCATAATCAGAAAACTTCCCTTCCACCGCTTTCATCAAATCAAAAGATGCCAGAACTCCGGGTTTATACTGGAAATTGTCATTGGTAGACGCAAGTTCTCTCATATAAAGTCTAACCGGCAATTCTCTAATTGCAAGAGATTGTTGGTAGAGGGTTCTGACCTGAGTATCCGAAAGATGCGGATAGGCAATCCTCGTGTACTCAATCATGGCTTCGTCGTCCAATCCGTTCATCATTTTCACGGGATCATCATAATGCGTCACCATGATATATTGAAATTCTCCCTGCTCAGAACCAGTCTGAACTTTCCAAAAGTCCCAACCTTTGATCCGTTTGTCGCTAAGTGCTTGTCGATAAACTTTCTCCGTTAAATCTTTAAACTCGATGTAGTCAAAAAGCTGGTCTTTTTCCACCTTTATGAATTCGAATACCGAATACTGAGTTTGCTGGGCATGAAGTACACTTGTCCAAAGCAACCCACAAACCAAGAATAATAAAAACTTTTTCATAATGAATTGGGGTTTAGGGTATATTGTGCTTGGAATAATTTAAAAATTAATTCTGTAAAAAATCAATATTCAGAATAAAAACTTTTTTTGATGTAGATTATCCCAACAAACTATCTGTAAACAAAGTATTGCCAAAAATGTAATTATTATAAAACAATTGGGGAAAGCTTAGTATTTTAACAATCAAAACAGAAATTCAATGCAAGAACTATCAAGAAGAGATTGGCTAAAAAGAACTTCACTTGGAGGGGGTTTGGCTCTTTTGGGAAGCTCCGGAATCGTATCTACTCTCAGTGCTGAAGAGATTAAGAAATATAATCCCCGTCCGATGGCAGGTCCTATCAGGTTGGGATCAAATGAAAATCCGTATGGCCCTTCTGAATCCATGCGAAAAGCTATGACATCAGCCTTCGATAATGGTTGTCGATATCCTTGGGGATACAACGGCTCACTTGTGAAAATGATCGCTGAAAAAGAAGGCGTTCCAGAGGATCATATAGTGTTAACAGCTGGATCTACAGAAGGGTTGAAAGTAGCTGGACTCACCTTCGGAAGAGGTCAGGAGATCATCAGCTGCACTCCTACTTTCCTTTCGATGATGGAATATGCTGAACTCTGGGGCACAGAGATCAACTGGGTTCCACTCAACAAAGACTTGGACTTTGATCTGGATGAAATCGAAAAGCGAGTAAGTTTCGAAACTGGCTTGGTTTTCCTTTGTAATCCAAATAATCCAACAGGAAAACTCCTTCCAGCCGACCGGGTAATAGATTTCTGTGAAACAGTAAGTAAAAGAACAGTAGTATTCAGTGACGAGGCTTACTACGATTACATTACCGAACCAAATTACCCATCCATGGTAGAACTGGTTAAGAAAGGTCACGACGTGGTCGTTTCCCGAACCCTTTCCAAAGTTTATGGATTGGCGGGAATCCGAATGGGATATCTTGTTGCAAAGCCAGAGTTAGCTAAAAAACTCAAAGATCGTGTCGTCGCCAACACCAATATTATGGCCATAGAAGCAGGAAAAGCTGCTCTTGCTGATTCCGATTTTTATAAATTTTCCTTGCAAAAAAATGAAGAGGCGAAATCCATGATAATTGCAACTCTCGATGACTTGAAATTGCCGTATCTACCTTCTCATGCTAATTTTGTCTTTTTTCAATCTGGAAAAGATATCTCAGAACTAGGAAAAACTATGGCAGAAAAGGGATTTATCATTGGTCGTCCATTTCCACCGCTCAATGACTGGTGCAGAATTTCAACTGGAACGATTGAAGAGATCACATTATACAATAAAGCAATAAAAGAAGTACTCGGCTGATGATCGATCGTACCATTACGCTAGAAAATGATAAAGTCCTGCTGAGACCAATGACTCGGCAGGACTTTTCTTTGCTGCAGTCTTTAACTTCAGATTCCAAAATGTGGGTTTATTTCACTCATGATTTAAGCATTCCTGAAGAGTTTGAAAAATGGGCAGCCCCACATTTCCAGGAAGATCGACTTCAATTTACTGTTTTGGAAAAAGCGAGTGGAAAAATTGCCGGCGCTACAGCCTTTGGGAATTATTCAGAACGTGATCAGCGGGTAGAAATCGGATGGACTTGGCTGGGAAAAGCATTTCATGGCTCTGGCATTAACCAATCCATGAAAAAACTGATGCTTAATTATTGTTTTGGAGTATTAAAACTGAAGCGAGTCGAAATCAAAACTGATGTGCTCAATATGCCTGCGCGAATGGCTTTACTTAAGTTTGGAGCGGTAGAGGAAGGTGTTTTGAGAAGCCATACACAGATGACTCACGGCAGGAGAAGGGACACGATTTATTACAGCGTCTTAGTTGAAGAATGGGGGATCAAAGAATGAAAGATTAGATATTTGGTTATTTTTTTGAAAAAACCCGAATCTGTTCTGCCTGGATTTGATGTATGTATTGTCTTAAGATGTAAAAAGTCTCAGGAACTTTCGGTACCACTTCAAGATCCTCCGGTTCAGGAAAGTCATCACTTTTCAAGTATGAATAGCGGCTGAGCATTCCTCCTTCAAAATAGCAAAAGGCTTTCTCCCCTTCTTCCCTTCCTGGCAGGTTGAGCATCAAATCCTTTTTTGATCCTTTTATCAGTTGGATAAAATCCTCTACCCGTGCATTATAGGCATCTGGATTCTCAGCCGATTTACAGGCACCAAGACAAGAATGATCTTGGATCACTTCGCAAGTTACTTTTCTTAGACCACTTAGTTTTTGGCAGAGTTGATAGTTTTCAATTCCGGTTTTAAGAAAAAGATTGGCTTCTTCAGCTGAGAAAAATGTTTCAAGAGGTCTGAGGTTTTTGGTCACTTTGGCTACTTGAAAGCGGTAATAACCTGAACCGTCCTGGTAGTGAAACAGGCCCCAAAGTGTCTTTGGCATTTTTAAAGCAGAGTTATATGCAGGCCATAGTCGTTTAATTTCCAAAGTTTCAAAGAGCAAAGCCATAAATTCGGTTCCGGTCAATTGCCATTGTAGATCAACCACTTCAGCTTTCAATTGCTGCTTTAATTGGGGTAAAACCTGACCTGAAAAATGCCCTTTGAATCGCTCCCGAATGTTCATGGCTTTTCCAACATAGATGACTTTTCCTTTGGAGTTTAGCATGTAATACACACCACAGGCTTCAGGAATTTGCCGGAATTTGGAAAGCGAAAAATGTGGTGGAAGAAAAGCATCACCCGTGTTTTTTTTCAAGGATGCAAAAATAACTTCTTGTCTTTCCTTGATTATTCTGTCAAAAAGTATGGCCGTTGCTTTTGCATCCCCCATGGCCCGGTGACGTTCCAAAATAGGTATTTTCTGATTTTCGCAGATCCTTCCCAAACTGTAAGAACCAAGACCAGGAAAAACCTTTCTAGAGAGTCTTACAGTACAAATTTTTTGGGAATTCAATTCTTTTCCAATTTTCATAAATGCTTCTCGAATGAAGCCAAAGTCAAAATTTACCGAATGAGCAATGAAAACGCGGCCGGCTAAAAGCTCCCAAAGTTCCTCGGAAATCTCTTCAAAAGTAGGTGCATTCCTAACCATATTATTGTCTATCCCTGTAAGTCCGGAGATATAGTTTGGGATGTTCATTTGTGGATTAATGAGCGTTTGCCACTCATTGACGATGGATTCACCGTCATGAATTAGAACCGCAATTTCGGTGATTCCTCCCCCTTTCCAGGACCCTCCGGTTGTTTCTATGTCGACAATTGCAAATTCCATGAGTTAAAGTTAAACCAATGAGTCGAGAGAAAAATTTCGATGACAGGAGTTGGCGGGGGAAATTGTTTATGTTGGAGGTTAACGTTCAATTGTTCAGGGTTCATTGTTTAATTAATGAATTGCTGAACTGTGACTGAACACAAATTACTGAAAATAAGCACTATGCTTAGAATAGGTCGCAATCAACTTCTCGGCACAGCGTTCGCCATCCATGGCTGCTGAGACGATTCCGCCTGCATAGCCGGCTCCTTCTCCGCAAGGATAAAGTCGCTTGATTTTAGTATGTTCAAAAGTTTCTCTATCTCTAGGAATTCGTACCGGCGAAGATGTCCTACTCTCTACTCCAATAATCTGTGCGTCATTGGTCAGGTAGCCTTTCATCTTTTGTCCAAATAACTTAAAAGCCATCGCCAACCTTGAAGCAATGAATTCTGGAAGAACTTCTCGCATCTCCACTGATTCCAATCCCGGCTGATAAGATGTGTCCAATAATGTGGGACTAACTTTCCTATTCACAAAATCAACCATTCGTTGGGCTGGAGCGACTTGGTTTCTCCCTCCGAGTTCCCAAGCTTTTTTCTCAATATCAGCCTGAAAATGCATTGCGGATAGCGCTCCAAACTTGTGGTATTGTGGCAAATCTTCTAATTCAACCGAGACTACAATACCTGAATTGGCAAACTTACTGTCCCTTCGACTAGGACTCATTCCATTGACAACCAACTCACCCGGAGCTGTTGCAGCGGGTACAATAAAACCTCCCGGACACATGCAAAAGCTAAAAACTCCGCGTTGTTTACCATGGAACTCCGTTTGTTGAACCAAGGAATAAGCTGAGGCTGGAAGATATTCTCCTCGATCTACTTCGCAGTGGTATTGAATGCGATCAATTAAATTTTGGCTATGCTCGATCCTGACACCCAAAGCAAAAGGTTTGGCTTCAATCAGGACTTTTTTACGATCCAGCAATTCGAAAATATCCCGTGCAGAATGGCCTGTTGCTAAAATCACTCCTGATCCTTTGATTTGATCTCCGCTATGAGTCACAACTCCCTTTATTTCATCCCGCTCCAAAATCAGGTCTTCAACTCTTGTCTCAAAATGAATTTCTCCACCTGATTCTAAAATCGTTTCCCGAAGTTTCGCCACCAAAACAGGGAGTTTATTAGTCCCGATATGTGGATGGGAATCGACTAGAATTTCTTCTGTTGCACCATGGGCTACGAGGATCTCCATGATCCTTCGAATATCTCCACGCTTTTTTGATCTGGTATAGAGCTTTCCATCCGAATAAGTACCGGCGCCACCTTCTCCAAAACAGTAATTCGAATCCGGATTCACAATTCCTTCTTTATTAATGGCTGCGAGATCACGTCGCCTTGATCTCACATCCTTTCCACGTTCTATAAGAATGGGCTTCACTCCCAATTCGATAGCTCTTAGGGCAGCAAAAAGTCCTGCAGGACCGGCACCAACAATAATAATGGGTTCGGAATTTTGAACATTCTGATATTCTGGAAAATGATCCAAAAGTGATCCTGGCTTTTCATTTAAAAATAGTTCCGCTTCCACGTTAACAATTACCCTGCGGCCTCGAGCATCGATGGATCTACGTGTTTGGCGGGCAAATGAATCTGGTAAATCGGTGGAAAGACCTGCTTTTTTTAAAACGGTTTGCTTAAAAATATCAGGATCGTAAGCCTCTTCCGGACTTAATTGTAGGGAAAGTGTCTTTTTCATGGTAAGGTATTTATCCTTAAATCAAAGCAAAGGTACGAAAGAGGATTTTAGTATCAAGACGCAAATAGCAAGACAGTTTAGATTGAGTAGAAAAAGAAAAGCCGCTCTTTTTCAAAAGCGGCCCTTTTTTTTCTCATTTCAAGTATCCAAAATTGATACTTTATTTAATTCATTCGATCCAAAACCTCAAATCTGGAAGAATTTGAAATGTATTCCGGAACCAAAGCTTTTAAATGCCTTACTAGATCTGTTTCGTTATTTTTCCCAATCAATTCATGGAAGAACTCAATCTGACCATCTATTCTGTGATAGGATGAAGGAAGTACCTGCGCAATTTTAATTTTAGGATGATGCGTAATCTTCACAGTCTCAAAATCATTCAACAGTTCTTCAAATAGCTTTTCCCCTTCTCTAAGTCCAGTAAATTGGATTTTGATATCTGTGTCTACTTTTTTACCGGAAAGCTGGATCATTTTTTTGGCTAGGTCCAAAATCTTAATTGGTTCACCCATATCAAAGACAAAAATCTCTCCTCCTTCTCCCATAACTGCAGCCTCCAATACTAATTGGCAAGCCTCTGGAATAGTCATAAAATATCTAGTAATCTCTGGATGTGTAACCGATATCGGCCCACCATTCATGATTTGCTTCTTAAAAAGGGGAATTACCGAACCATTTGATCCCAAAACATTCCCGAATCGAGTCGTAATAAAACGTGTATGATATTTTTTATGATTTGCTTCCAAATATTCATTTAGAGCCTGAACATACATTTCAGCGGCTCGTTTGCTCGCTCCCATCACATTAGTCGGATTGACTGCTTTATCCGTGGAAACGAACACAAACTTTTCCACTTGAGCAAGAACAGACAGGTCAGCAAGAATTTTTGTACCCATTACATTAGAATGAATAGCTTCCTCAGGATAATTTTCCATCATTGGAACATGCTTATAAGCGGCAGCGTGGAAGACCACCTGAGGCTTAAATTCTTTGAAGACTTCTTTCATCTTCTTTTTATTCCTTACATCTCCAAGAATAATCTTTATTGGACACCCTACATGGTGCTCCCTGAATTCTTGCTCGATATCATAAAGTGGCGACTCAGCGATATCCAACAAGATAATGAGTTTGGGATGATAGTATGAAATCTGGCGACAGAGTTCTGATCCTATTGAACCAGCTGCACCTGAAACTAAAACCGTTTTTCCTTTCAGGTCTTCTTCGATTCGTGGATTGTCCAGTATTATCTGCTCCCGACTAAGGAGATCCTCAATTTTTATTTCCCGGATAGCTCCAACCGTAAGTCCTCCATTGATCCATTGATCTACTGGTGGAACTAACGAAACGGATACGTTTAATCTGAGGCACTCATCAATAATTTCATTTTTCCGATGTACAGATAAATCCCGTACCGCAATAATTAACTCTGTGACTCCGGATTGCTTTACTAATTTTTCCAGGTCCTCTAAACCTTTATAAATCCGCTTTCCATCTATGTTTTTCCCATCTTTTTTAGAGTCATCATCCAGGAAAGCGACAATGTTCATTTGGCTCTTACTATCATTTTTGATCGCTTCCTGAGCTATAATGCCAGCTTCTCCAGCTCCAAAAATTACACCATGGCGAAGATCCTTTTCGGCAAAGCCATTCTTAAGGTAAACGAAAAGTTCTTTTACCAATAGCCTGTAAAAAATCAACATGAACATAGATGATAAACAAGCGATAATTAATACCGACGTAGGTAGTAAAAACCGATCATTGAGAAAATTCCCATGAAAAAAGTTTAGGAAAAGGAAGAGGACAAAAGTGATAAATACTGTCTTGAAAATATTTGATCCGTCTCGGAAACCTGTATGTCGGACGATGCCTTCATAGCTTCGAGTATTTTGCATGACTAAGAGTCCACCAACCATGAAAGTGAAACTCCCTGCAAAAGCATCATTTTGTTCGATTAACTCGAGTTCAAAATTAAATCTTACAAGGTATCCGAATAGCGCACAACTGAATAAAATTACTGAGTCTAGCGAAGCGATAATCCATCTGGGTAGGATTTTAAGCCTTGATAAAAAATTCATAGTAGAGTTATTTTCAAATAGTCAAAATCAAGTAATCACACTATTTATTCTCAATATTCTTGCAAAATACACAGTTTTTTTCATTTTATGCATTTTCCATTTTCATTTGAACAATAATTATATGCTTTTAAAAATTTATCCCAGGATACTTTTACATTTTAACCCTACTGAAACCTTTACGCCGAACTTGTAAACAGGGAAAATGGAATTTCAGCACAGGAAATCGATCATGAACTCAGAACGATACCCAGAGTTTTGATATAGTGCGTGCGAAGATTCCATCTGACCCATACAATCAAATTGTAAACAGATGAAATGCCTATGAGAATAAATCTCACACAGGGGCATCAATATCTAGGGCATTCCATATGGCAATTAAAAAGCAAGTCTTAAACACATGAAATGCCAATGAGAAAATGTCTCACACAGGGGAATGATTATCCGGGGCATTCCATCTGACCTTAAAAAATCAAATTATAAACAGATGAAATAATACCCAAATAATTCAATGCTCAAAATTCGCCAATTTCATTGATTTCCCGCAAACTTTCCTACTGTAACATGTCCATGTTGACTTACCCCTTTGCCTCTGATCACATTCCAAAGTGTCTGAAAAAGAATTTTTAAGTCTAAACTAAAGGAAAGATGATCAACATACCATACATCATATTCAAATTTTTGAGCCCAACTGATGGTGTTCCGACCATTAATTTGTGCCCAACCAGTTACACCGGGCTTTACCTTGTGCCTGTTGGATTGAATTGAATTATACAAAGGCAAATATTCCGTCAGGAGTGGCCTAGGTCCGACTAGGCTCATTTCACCTTTTAAAACATTGATCAATTGGGGAATTTCATCAAGTGATGTTTTTCTAATAACTTTCCCTAAAGACGTAATTCGCTCTTCGTCCGATAGCATGATTTTGCCATCATTTTTAGCATCCTTCATGGTTTTAAATTTCATGATTTTAAAAAGTCTTTCGTCTTTGCCTGGTCGATCTTGAAAAAAAAATGGCGATCCCTTAAAATGGAATGAAAGTAAAATGAACAGAAAAAAGAAAATGGGGAATAGAATAAGGAACATTGTGGCAGAAAGAACCAAGTCGAGGATTCTTTTCCAAAAATTAGGATAATTCACTTTAGGAGATTTTGCTCAATTCTTTTTCAATCACTGCAGAAATCTTCTTCTGATTTTCAAAAGTAAGATTATCGGAACTAGGAAGGCATAAACCTCTTAAAAATAGCTTTTCTGCAATCTGTCCACCATAGAATGGAACTCCTCTGTAGGCAGGCTGAAGGTGTAATGGTTTCCAAAGAAATCTTGTTTCGATCCCTTCTTTAAAAAGCATTATCCGAAGCCTATCATTAGAAAATCCAGTTTGGGATTCATCTATTAGAATGGTAGAAAGCCAATAATTGGACTTAGATTCTTCCATTTCAGTTTGAAAACTAATTCCGGGAAAATCTCCAAGTAATTTTCGGTAGCGTTCATTAATGAGCCTTCTTTTCGAAATAAGGCTGTCAAATTTTTCTAATTGTGCAAGCCCAACTGCTGCCGCCATATTGTTCATTCGGTAATTGTATCCAATTTCCAGATGTTGATAATATGGTAAATCTTCCCTTGCTTGGGTGGACAAATATTTCGCTCTTTCGATAATATTAACATCACCTGAAACTAATGCACCACCTCCACCGGAGGTTATGATTTTATTTCCATTGAAGGAAAAAACACCGATCTTTCCGAATGTACCACAGCTAACGCCCTGAAACGTACTTCCTACTGCCTCGGCTGCATCCTCCAAAATAGGGATTTTATATTTTCGGGATATCTCCATGATTTCATTCATTTTGGCAGGCATGCCAAAAAGATGAACCAAAACAATTGCTTTCGGCATTTTGCCTAAAGCAATCCTACCCAAAATTGCGTCTTCTAATAGTTCAGGAGACATATTCCAAGTATCCTCTTCACTGTCAACAAATACTGGAATTCCCCCCAGATAAACGATGGGATTAGCGGAAGCACAAAAAGTAAAAGATTGGCAAATCACTTCATCCCCTATTCCAACTCCTAACAATACAAGAGCAAGATGTAATGCAGAGGTACCAGAGTTAAGTGCAACTGCTTGATGAAATTTTATTTTTTTTGAAAGCTTGTTTTCAAATTTATTAATAAATGCTCCAGTAGTTGCCAAGTGACCGGAACTAATGGCCTGCTGAATGTATAATGCTTCATTGCCATCAAAAATCGGAAATGAGAGAGGAAGCGAATATGGCATTGGAATCAGAGTGAATTCAAGACTTTCTTAAACATAATACTTAATCCACAAAAAGCAAACCGAAATGATCAACTTCAAAATAAAAAAAGACCCTTAGGGTCTGAAAAAATAGTTTTTTCTTGAAAAAAATCTTAATTCAAATTCATATTCTCTTGGTTCAAAACTTCTTTTTCCAATTTGACTTTGGATTTTTGATGAGTAGATAATCCTCTCATTTCCAAAACTCTTGGAGCTTTCATGATATTCTTTTTTACATATTTAACAGTTACTCTATCTAACCTAAACCCTAGAAATAATACTATAAATGATAGGACAGGTAACACAACATTATCAGAGAAATCACCTAAAATAACAATCAATAAAATTAAACTCAACTGCAAAAAACCTAGTGTCAACGCCACCTCGTTGTGTTTTAAACCCATCCGCATCATGAAGTGATGGATATGACTTTTATCTGCGGTCATGGGATGTTTGCCCTGAGAAATCCTTCGGGCAAACACTCTAGCCATGTCAAATAGTGGATAAATCATCAACACAATTCCAGCTGTGAATGAGGGTTCCAATCTAAGGAAGGCATCCTTGGGCAAAGCAGCATTATTTTCCATGAACGCTACGATCAAGCTGCCCAATGCAAAACCCAAAGTAAGCGATCCAGTATCCCCCATAAATATTTTCGCAGGATGCCAGTTAAACATCATAAATGCCAAAACACCCCCCAACAATGAAAAACTTAAGACAGCATAACTTTCCAGTCCCTGAAAATAAAACCAAGCGCCTAATAAACTGAGAGAAATAGAGGAGATTGTTCCGGCAAGTCCATCTAATCCATCAATCAAGTTGAAAGCATTGGTCAAAGCCAATAGAACAAAAGAAGTAAATCCATAACTAATCAATAAAGGCAATTCTTGGATTCCAAGGAATCCATGGAAATCCTTAATACGAATATCGCCAGCAACTACAACTATCAGGACTGCCACTAACTGACCGGCCAATTTATGCTTCGCTTTGAGCTCCACTATATCATCTCGAAGCCCTACTATAAACATCAATGCAATTGCTCCAAGTAAGAATCGTATATCTGGTAAAGGAAACTGCCAACCCCATATTGCGAGAGTTATAAAAGTGGCTACTACGAAAGAGATGCCCCCCATTGAAGGCGTGAATTTTTTATGAATTTTACGCCCACCCGGTTCGTCTCCAATTTTTGCTTTTCGGAGGATTGAAATAACCATTGGGGTTACAAGGAAACCAATAGAAAAAGATGTGATTGCAGCTAAAAGAAAGAACATACTGGCTGATTTAATAGTCGAAAACAAGATTGAATTTAAGATTCATCAATTACTATACCTATTTTTTAACAAAAAAATAATTTGACCCCTAAATCTTTGAAAAATTCAAAATGCAAGACAATTATAATTTGAAAAACAATGAACTGAATATAAACTACTTTTTTACATAAACGAAAATTAATAAAAGAAGTGTGGCAATTGAAAAAAAAAATTGACGGAAGGATCATTGTGATGAAAAACGCAGAAATATTCAACAAGATTGAGCAGAACTCCCCAACATTTTCGCTGAGTTGAAATTGAATTTTTAAGTCCAGTTTTAAGATTTTTAATGAAGTTTGCTTCCAGAATTTTAGAAATCTTTCCATGTGGAAATTTGCTAAAACTAAGAAATAGAAAGTATTGAAAAGGCTCTAAAGCTTCCTTTTCTTACTTTTTCCAAAGGATATAAAACAAATCCAGCCCATCCGCAGGATCCTCCACTAATAGATAATCCTCATGCGTAATTTCTACCACTGAATCACCTTGCTGCTTGTGCAACTTGTTTCGATTCATCCGGTTCAGAATTTCATACGGAGCTCGAAGAAAAGCTGCAGGAAGCCAATATTGAAGGTTGAAAATATCAAAACGCATGATCTTTTGAACTGACTTGCGATTTGCCTCATGGTACACCCAAACTTTTTTGTTCCCACCAATTCCTTTTGCTTCCACGTTATCAAAAATTCCGGCTGCGAGGTCAATCAATTCTTGAGGTTTATACTCCCGCTCATGCCAAGGATTTCGGGATAGCGTATAAGAGATATTTGGCGTTGAAATGATCGCTTTGCCTCCTGGTTTAAGCATTCGATATATCTCCTGAAGAAAAAGTTTGTCATTTGGGATGTGCTCAATCACTTGAAAACTCACAATTGTATCAAAAGAATTATTTTCAAAATTGACAAATGGAGGAATAACAGCCTGACGGAAATCCACACCTGGAAACCTAGACTTCAGAATTTCGATCACTTCTCCAATTTTATCCAGCCCTATATAGCTGGTTGCCAAGGGCAAAAGCTCTTTCACTCCTCTTCCTTCTCCACATCCAACTTCGAGCAGATCACCACCAATCCAAGGTTTGGCTGCGATGTAGGCTTTCAACAGACGCTGATGAATTGGATTGTCGCTTACTAACTTGTCTGATGCTATTTCCGTTGTATAGGTAGCCATTCTAAATTTTAGTATTTTGGCAAAAGTAAGTCTAATTTTTAAAACCCGAGATTAAGATCCAATGAATCGAATCATCACCTCACTCTCCCTTTTTCTTATTTGTTCTTTATTTTCCTCCAGTCTTTTATTTGCTCAAAAAACACTTTCCTCAACCGATCAGGCACTCCGATACTCGCTCTACTCCAGGTTGGGTTTGAAGATAATTCCTGTAAAAACAAGTCAGGAAAGCTTCAGGGTGCAATTTGTGATTGAAAAAATTGAAGAAAACCCTTCATTTGCCAATTTCAGTTTTAGCTATTCAATTTTGAATTCCTATGATCAGGAAATTCTATCTGATCAAATAAACCTCCTAACAGAAAATGATCTTAAAGCAAATTCTGAGCGTCATTGGATTTTTGAGAAAACTGTTGAAATCCCTGAAATCCAAACAACGGCTATTGCTCTCCTTACCGTGTTAGACACCCGTCAAGGAGATGAATACATTTATCATATTGACTTAAAAAGTCAATATGTGTTAGATCAGCCCGACTTTGGTGCGTACTATGCAAATGAAATTGCATTCGATCAAAATTTTATAAATAAGGAGGAGTCTCTACTTTTTAAAACGGTGAATACCCCGTTGATCCATTCTTTCTTTTACCCAATGAAATTTGACGTTCCATTTCCCCCGATGGAAACTCGCCCTGCTGATATTCCTAAGGAATTAAATGTCATAAATATGGGAGACTTTTTGGCCAATATCCCCAAGGAACTCAATGAAGAAGGCTATTATTTCTTCCAGACTGACACTTCTGCTTCGACGGGCCTATTGCTCAAAACAACCCATGAGTCTTTTCCCAAAGTCAAAGACTGGGAAGAAATGGTGCTGATGGTCACTTATATTTCCACAAGAAAGGAACACGAGACCTTACTCCTAGCACAAGACAAGAAAAAGGCTTTGGATGAGTATTGGATCAACTTGACTCGAAATCCTGAGATCGCCAAGGAATTAATACGCAACTATTTCCGCATGGTCGAGTTTGCAAATATCCTTTTCACCGATTTTAAAGAAGGCTGGAAAACGGACAGAGGAATGGTCTACATTGTAATGGGACCACCGCAGGAAGTGAATTTTTACCTAGACCGAGAAGTCTGGTCTTATGCGGGTATGGACGCAAGCTCAAAAATTAGGTTTACCTTTGCCCGGGCAAAAACAATACTCAGCCCACATTTCTACACCCTGAACAGATCTCGGGCATACCAGCCAGTTTGGTTCAAAAACATTTCCCAATGGAGAAGCGGAAGGATGGCTTTCTGATAGAAAAAGGAGCCACTGAAAAGGATTTTATTTTTGGTACACGAGCGGTCATGGAGTCAATTCATGCCGGCAAAGAAATCGACAAAGTACTCGTTCAAAAAGAGTTAAACAATGACCTAATCAAGGAACTACTTCAACTTTGCAAAGCTGAAAAGATTCCTGTGGTTCGTGTTCCAGATGCGAAACTCAACCGAATCACGCGTAAAAACCACCAAGGTGTTGTAGCCCAAA
>CAYTXN010000017.1:21699-22805 GCA_964441195.1 uncultured Limnohabitans sp. | reverse complement strand
TCACTGCGATTCTTCGAAGAACTCAAAAGTCCACTGAAATATCAGCATTGAAAACCTATACTTTCGGCGACTTTGTGCTTCATTATGATGAGCAGTTTATCGAAGGTCCTGAGGGCCGGCACAAGTTGACTTCTAAGGAAAATGAACTGATCCGACTTCTAGCTTCGGAAATCAATAAATTGGTCAATCGAAGTCATGCGCTCAAGCAGATCTGGGGAGACGACAGCTACTTCAATGCTCGATCAATGGACGTCTACCTGAGCAAAATCCGAAAAATCCTCAAGGACGATCCGAAAGTGCAAATCATCACCATTCATGGTGAAGGATTTAAAATGATTGTGGGAGAGGGATAATTGGAGTATCTAGTATCTAAACATAAGTTTCAAGATTTTGAAATCCCGTGGTAGAGATTCTGCGGGATTTTTATTTGAACAAAGTTAAATCCGCTTCTTCCAAGTTTTAGGATTTCTGCTGGTATGAAAAACTGAAACAACATCTACCATTTTTTCCTTTATTATATATAAAACAAAAATGGAAATCGATCAACTACGAAAGCTCTCACTTTTTGTTTATACTGAATTCGATAGGATTCTGGACTCTTGCTAATTAGCTGAAATGAATTCTGGATTACGTCAAAAAACTCATCACCTAGTCCAGACTGTTTCTTTTCATTCCAAACAAAAGATTTAAAAATGTCCTCTTCAGCTTCATCAGAAAGTTGAATCTCAAATTTCATTTTTGGCTCTGTTCTTCACCCGCTCTTTCACTTTTTCCCATGACGAAAAATTCATTTCCCCGCGCTCATATTTTTCCAATCTCTGGTCCAATTCCAAAAGCTGTTCTTCGGATAATTCTAAAATCTCTTCTTTAGAATCTCTAATTAATTGGATCTTTTTCAGAAGTGATTCATCTTGAATTTGAGCTAACCATTGAATCAGGTCTAATTTTAGTGCTGCAACATCCATCTTTTCTATTTTATTTCAAGTGAACGAAAATCAATCTTGATGGATGGTGTAATAATAGGAAAAAATCAAACCTCAACTTCCTAACCTCCCGACTTCTTTTCTTCCAAACTCCCCACACCCTCAAACCAACTCCGCCCCGAT
>CAYTXN010000017.1:16321-21599 GCA_964441195.1 uncultured Limnohabitans sp. | reverse complement strand
TCCAAGCACAATTTGCATCTATGCGGAAAACTGAATCTGTGTGCTTTCGGAGTTCCCTGATGATTTCCAGATCGTTGTCGGTCCCCAGCTTGATTTTGTAGATCGGCCAGTCCACTTCTTTCATTTTGGACACCATTTTCTCTATTGTGTCAATCCCGATGGTGAAATTGGTCGTTGGAATTTTTGCTGGGTTTAGGCCCAGGTATTCATAGAGTTTCTTGCCTTGCATTTTGGTGAATAGATCCCAAGCTGCCATATCCAGTGCACATTGCGCAAATGGGTTTTCTCTGAAAAGGTTTCGACCTAGTTCCCAAAGTTCTTCTGGAGTTTTCCAGTTTCCTGATTCCACCACTGGCCGAAACTTGTCAAGAAGCTTTGTCATATTCTCAATCGTCATCCCGTAGAAAGGGTTGGTGGTAGATTCACCTAAGCCATAGACTCCATTTTCTTCAAGTTTCACAATCAGCGTGTCCTGTATGTCCCTACTTTGGTGGGCGATAGTAAATCGATGCTTGAGATGAAGATCAAAGACCTGATAGCTTAATTGCATGGCATGATTTTTAGAGCTTTGGCAAAAATAAGCCAAATTATTTCAGACGAATGGCTAGTTTTAAAATCAATTGATCCGCCCACTCACTATGAAATATACAACGAGTTTTACGCTTCTTCTTTCTTTGATTTTTTCACTTTGCCAAGAGCTACCTGCCCAGATTGCTTATTCTAAGGTTCCCATTGATCGGCTGGAGTCGGCTTATGAAAAATATAAAGAGTCAACCATCACAGATCGCCGATTTAAACATGCAGATCTTCAACCCTTGATCCAAAAGCACTCAGAAGTCTTCCAAATCAAAAACCTCGGAGAATCTGTAGAAGGAAAAAGTGTAACGAGCATGAGTTGGGGCAATGGGCAAACCAAAGTGATGCTTTGGTCGCAAATGCATGGAAATGAAAGTACAGCTACGATGGCGCTTTTTGATCTTTTCAATTTTCTGGAAGGGAAAAACGACGGCCATGAGGAGCTTCGAGACCTTTTGAAAACTCAACTCAACCTGAAATTTATCCCGATGATCAATCCTGATGGGGCAGATGCTTTTAAGCGGAGAAATGCTTTGGATATTGACTTGAACCGAGATGCTATTTCTCAGATTTCTCCTGAAGCGGTGATCCTAAAGAAAGCAAGAGATGATTTTGAACCTGAATTTGGCTTTAACCTGCATGATCAGCAGATTTACTATAACGTTGTGAATACACCAAAGCAAGCGACGATTTCCCTTTTGGCGCCAGCCTACAACTTTGAAACTGAAATCAATGAAGTTCGTGGTCGGGCGATGCAGACCATTGCCGGAATGAATGAATTACTTCAAGAACTCATTCCCGGTCAAGTAGGAAAATATGACGACGCTTTCGAGCCAAGAGCATTTGGAGACAACATCCAAAAATGGGGAACAAGCACCATCTTGATCGAATCAGGAGGATTTCTTGGAGATCCTGAGAAGCAACACATCCGCAAAATCAACTTCATGATCATCCTCAATGCCCTGCATCAGATTGCGACCAAAGGCTATGAGCAATATACCACAGAGCAATATTTCGCGATTCCTGACAATGGCTTCCAGCTAATGGATCTCATCATCAACGAAATGCAAGTGAAAGTCAATGGCAACTGGTTTCCATTGGACTTGGCGATAAGAAGGAGAGAATCAGAGAATGCTGCCGGATATTTCATGAGCGGATCAGTGGAGGATTTGGGAGATATGCAAGTTTTCTTCGGGTTTGAGACTTTGGATGCCACAGGTCTTCAATACACTGAGGGAAAAGTTTGCCCAACCACTTTTGAAAGTGCGGACAAAATCTCAGAAGCAGAAGCGATGGATTTGTTACGTCAAGGATTTTTGGCTGTGAAAGTCAAAAATGGTGAGGCAAGACAAGTCCACAACCTTCCTATTTTGGTGTTGAAAACGACCGAGAAATTTTCCGGAGGCTGGACTACAGGTTCTGTTCCCAATTTCTTCCTTGCCAAAGATGGAGCATTGAAATATGCGGTAGTTAATGGCTATTTAGTTGATCTGGAAAAACCAAAAAAACAGGATTTCCGGAATCGGATTTTCTAGATGTTAAAGCATCCAAATTCGCTTTGTTTGTTTCCATCTCGGCGGGTTTTTTGCAAAAGAACTCTTTGTAAATTGATATAATTTTCATCCATTTTTCTTCCTACGAAATGAAAAAGAACTTCTCATCTCTGATTTTTGCGATTGCCATTATAATTGCAGCAGCTGTCCTTGCAAATTCTGTGATCAGCAGAAACCGTCCCCAAGGCACCATAAACGTGACTGGACTAGGTGAGCAGAATTTCACTTCTGACTTGGTCGTCTGGGAAGGGAATTTTTCCAGGGAAAGTAGAGATCTAAAAGAAGCTTATGCAAGCCTTGAATCTGATCGAACAGCTGTCACCAACTACCTAAAGTCAAAAGGAATTCCAGCAGAACAATTGGTATTCAATGCAGTCAGCACAAATCCAGTCTACCAACAAAACTATACTGCAAACGGCAACTATGCGGGGCAAACCTTTCAAGGGTATCAGCTCAGTCAAACTTTAGTCATTGAATCCAAGGAGGTAGAAAAAGTCGAAAAGATCAGCCGAGAAATAACGGAATTGCTTAATCAGGGAATTACATTCTATTCTCAATCTCCCAGGTATTATTACACACAGCTTGAATCCCTTAAGCTTGAAATGATTGCCAAAGCAACGGAAGACGGAAGAATCCGCGCTGAGCGAATTGCCGAAAATTCTAAGTCCGACCTTGGCGACCTGATCACTGCAAACATGGGAATATTCCAGATCACAGGTCAAAACTCAGGCGAAGACTATTCCTGGGGAGGAACTTTCAATACTTCTGCGAAAAACAAAACGGCATCGATTACGATGAAGCTAAGTTTTGAGGTGGATTAATCTGCATAGGGTAGATTTGTAGACATGAAATCGAGCCTTCCTGAGGTAGTAAGGTATGACTCAAAGAGACACACATAGGAATGATTATAACTCATGCGAGATTCCATATGGCCGCTGAAAAAAAATTATAACCATATGAAAAACCAATCTTCCAAGCTAAGACTCCACCCTCGCAATCTCCATCAAGGCCGTTACGATTTAGAAACCCTTTCTAAGACTTCTGAGGAGTTGAAAGAATTCATTTTCCTCAACGAGTTCGGAAATCTTACCCTTGACTTCTCTAATCCAAAAGCGGTAAAATCGCTGAATCAGGCACTTCTAAGGCATTTTTATAAAGTAGAGTTTTGGGATATTCCAGCAGGATTTCTTTGTCCACCGATTCCCGGTCGAGCAGATTACATTCATTACCTAGCGGATTTATTGGCAGAAAGTAATTCCGGCAAGATTCCAATTGGTCAAAAAATCAAAGTATTGGATATCGGAACCGGAGCGAATTTGATTTATCCGCTCTTGGGTTCGGCGATTTATGATTGGAATTGTGTGGGATCTGAACTGAACGAGCAGGCTATACAATCTGCGAAAAAAATCATAGAGCGTAATCCAAATTTTCAAGGAAAAATAGAGATCCGAAATCAGCCGGATGACTCAAAAATTTTCTCCAACATCATCCAACCTGACGATTTCTTTGACCTGACGATTTGCAATCCTCCTTTTCACGAGTCAGCTCAAGCAGCTCAAGAGGGAAGCAAAAGAAAAGTCAAAAATCTAACCGGAAAGTCCGTTTCAAAAGTTCAATTGAACTTTGGTGGTCAAGCACCAGAACTCTGGACAGAAGGAGGAGAATTGGAATTTATCCGAAAAATGATTCAGGAAAGTCTGAAATTCAAAAGTCAGGTCTTTTGGTTTACGACTTTGGTGTCTAAATCCGAAAACCTGAAAACCATCCAAAATCAACTCCAAAAGGCTGGTGTTTTTTCTCAAAAAACTGTTCAAATGGCCCAAGGAAACAAGCAAAGCCGTTTCGTAGCATGGACTTTTTTGACTGAAAACCAGCAGGAAGCTTGGAAGAAATTCCGTTGGAAGTAAACTAAAATGAGGTGGTTCCAAAAAGCTTTTCGATGTCAGCCTGAGTCCTAAAAATTGCCGGTTTGAAAATTTGGAACCTAGTACTTGTCACTCTGAGCGAAGTCGAAAAGTCCTCGACTCCGCTCGGACTGACACACCCATCCGAGGGCGGTGTCCTTTCTATCGTCGTGGTCTGTGCTCAAAGACCACTTTTTTATCCGTTAAGCGTATATTCTACGCTGATTTCCATATTCAAGGCTTTGGAGATCGGGCAGTTTTTTTCTGCATCTTTTACTTGCTTCGCAAATTCTTCCTCGGAGATTCCTTCTACTTGAGCCTTCAATACTAGGTGAGATTTTTTCAGTGTACCGTCTTCAAAAGTGATGTTAGAAGTCACCTCCAACTCTTTGGGAGTGAAATTGACACTGTTTAAGTTGAAACTGAGTTTCATTGCAAAACAGCCGGCATGAGCAGCAGCAATTAATTCTTCAGGATTGGTACCGATTCCGTCTTCAAATCGGGATTTGAAGGAGTATTGGGTTTTGTCAAGGACAGTGCTGGCAGTAGTTAAGTGGCCTTTGCCTTCTTTGCCACTTCCGTTCCAAACGGCTGTTGATTTTCTGATCATGGTATTAAAGAGTTATAAGGTTAAAATATATGGTAACAAGGTTTTTTTGAGGGTTTAAGTTTCTTGATTTATAAAGTTCCCGCAGATGCGCGCAGAAAAAGGCGCAGATCATCCCAGATCTTTCTAGAAAATCAGCGCTTATCAGCGATTCAGATCGGCGTAAATCAGCGGGAGATTTTTTTGAATCAACTAGAAAACTATTAATTTTATTTATGCACGAGAATGAAATTACATTTTTGATCCGAGGTGCAATTTTTAAAGTTTACAACACACTTGGGCCTGGACTTTTAGAATCCAGCTATGAAGCAGCAATGGGATATGAACTCATTAAATCAGGTCTTTTGGTTGAGCATCAAGTAGGACTTCCTCTAATTTATGAGGAGCTCAAATTAGATGTAGGGTATCGGATAGATTTGTTGATAGAGAAAAAAGTAATTGTTGAAATCAAGTCTGTAGAAACTCTTGCTGAAGTCCATTATAAACAAATTGTGACTTACTTAAGATTATCAGGGCTAAAAGTTGGGTTACTTGTTAATTTCAACACTATAGACATTGCTAAATCTATCCATCGCAGAGTTAATAACTTTAAAGATTAGCTACCAAATTCCCGCAGATCCTCGCAGAAAAAAGTCGCG
>CAYTXN010000017.1:4832-16221 GCA_964441195.1 uncultured Limnohabitans sp. | reverse complement strand
TAACTTTAAAGATTAGCTACCAAATTCCCGCAGATCCTCGCAGAAAAAAGTCGCGGATGACCGCAGATCTAAATAAAAAAATCAGCTGTAGATCAGCGAAAAAAATCGGCGTAAATCAGCGGGATAAAGAATTCTGTGGGAACTATTGATTCGCAAGACTTTTAAATACCTCCAAATATTGCTCGGCCACAAAATCCCAATTGTATTTTTGAGTCAATCCTGATCGGGCAGTCAGGCGGAGTTGATCCATTTTTTCAGGTTCGGATTCAGCTTTTTCAGTAAAAGCTTTGACTGATTCTGTGCTTTTCTCAAAATACCAACCATGCTTTCCGTTTTGAAGCATTTCCTGATTGAATGGCGTATCCAAGGCCAAAATCGCACAACCATATCCCAAGGCCTTGAGCATCGCAGGATTGGTACCACCAAATTCATGTCCATGGAAATACACAAAGCAATGCGAATATAACGCAGCCAATTCGTCAGGGTCAGTCACGTAACCTGTGAAAAGCAAGCGCTCGTCCTGAAGATTCTTCAGCCGGTTTGCCCAAGCATCCTTAAAGGGTACATCTCCCGTAATCACCAGTTTTCGATTGGAATTTGACTTCAAAAATCCCTCAATAATCAAGTCGGCATTATTGTCCGGAACTAGCCTTCCAACAATCAGAAAATATCCTCTGCTTTCTAGATTCCACCTTTCAATTGGTGTTGATTCAACTGATTCCCGGGGATTTGCACCATAAGCGATGACTTTGGAGTCTGCTTGGAAAAGCTCCAAATATACCCGACGCATTTCATCAGAATCATTGATCAGTTGATCATAAAACTTGGTTGCCAACTTGGAGGCCCAGTAAAAATATTTCGAGCCCAAGCCCTTCCATTTCGGCCGAAGCCATTCCAATCCATCGACATTTATCGCAGTTGGTTTTCCAAAAAGCTTCGAAATTAACCCAAAAGGGCCATTCCCGCTGTTCACCACAAAAATTACATCCACATCTGAAAAGCAGGCATGGATCATCGAAAAGAAAGTATGTGTAACCTGAGTGAGACTTTTGGACTCGATTGCAGGAGTGTAAATGCATTCAATACCATTCACGAACCGAGGGCGGTCTGCAAACAAAGCCCGATGATTGTACACCCTTACCTGCACTCCTTTAGCTATCAAGCGCTCCCCAAGCTCCTTGATGAGGGTGTCATACCCACCATAGACATATGGATAACCCTTGGCGCCCATGATGGCGATCTTTAGCTTTTGTTCAGGTGCTGCCATAGGTGGGTTTTAATTTTTTCTTCGAAAGCTTGCAAACTGAATTTGCTTAGAACACGCTTTCTTCCTGTATCACCAAATCTTTGAAGCAACTCAGGAGCCTGAATTAACTTTTCCAAAGCCTGTATTCCTTTTTCCACATCTCCAACTGGAATCAAAAAGCCGGTTTCTCCATCCAAAATTATTTCTGAAGCACCGCCTGATCGTGTGGCAACCACAGCTTTGCCTGCAGCCATTGCTTCTAATATCACAGTTGGGAAAGAATCAGGCAGAATCGACGGCAAAACAAAAACATCCAAAGCTGCCATAATTCTTGGAATATCCTCCCGAAAGCCCAGATAACTAACTCTTGCTTCTAAATTCTTGACTCTAATCTCTTTTTTTATTTCCTCCAAAATAGGTTCGTATCCAAGAAATGGATCTCCGACCAGAACAAAGTGAGTATTCAGATACTTTTTTGAAAGTTGATCTGCCATTTCCAGAAAGAACAGTTGACCTTTTCCGGGATTGATACGACCGATCATTCCTATTAGAATATTGCCATCAGGGAAGCCTAAATCCGTTTTTGCATTTGGATAATCTTCTAAAAACGCTTCATAGGGAATTCCATTTTGGATCACTTGAATTTTGGATTTCTTCAAAAGTCGCTGCCAATGATTGGCTACAGCTTGAGACACAGCAATTGGTTTTGGAGTGCTTTGATCCAGTAAACTGACCAGCATTTTTACTAGAGGCTTTGGGCCCGGAAGGATTTCATGAATATGCCAAATATGAGGAATCTGCCGCCTTTTTGCCCAATAGGCACCTACAATCACAGCGAGAGTATTGGAATAAACGAGCTCAAATTGGTATCTCTGGTGCAATTCACTGAGAAACCGATAAGCTTTCAGGTTTTTACTCAATCTATTGAGTAAACCTGTTGGGTTGACATATTTTCGACGGAGGATTCCCAGATTTTGAACGTAAACAGGAAAACCTTCATTCTCCAAAACCGACAGAAGCGGGCCGGAATTAGTCAATAGAACGATGGGATTGAAACCTTCGCTCCTATAAAGACGAAGTACTTGCAGTATGATCTTCCCTGAACCGTAGCCTTCGGAAGAGCTTTGCAAAAAAAGTACGTTTCTATTCTTTTTCACTTTTTATCAGATAAACTCCCAAGATTCCTGATTTACCAAATCCAGTAGAAATGAACTCCAAAATCCATGCAATTGGAAGGAAAAAACCTATTAAAATTAAAAGTCTAGGAGATTTTTTTCGCTTAAGTCTGAATATAAGATTCTCACGAAAACCAACTCTGGAAAGTAATGCCTGCAGCATTCCCAAAACGCCTAGATGAACGGAAAACGACCGATTTTCCATAATTTTCCATCCGTTTTTTCTTATTTGACTTTCCAATCCTGATTCTGTCCAGTGCGTTAAATGCCGGGGAATGTCCCAGTGGATCCAGTTTTCTCCGGCAATATTTGCTTGCCAAGAATCTGCCCGGGGGACTTCGATATAAATCATGCCATTTGCCTCCAGATTTGCTTCCGATAAAGTTTCTACCAATTCCAGTGGCTCTGGCAGATGCTCTAATACATGATTTAGGGTAAGTAAATCAAAGTTTCCTTTCCCAATTTTTCCTCCTTGATAAAGTTCGGTGTGAACCTCAACTCCGTATTTTTCTTTGGCGAAAGCTGCCCGTTCCTTTGCCGTTTCAACTCCCAAACCTTTCCAACCCAAGGATTTGGCTACCGCGAGAAACTGTCCTTTTCCTGAACCAAAATCCAAGAGCGATTGAGCTTTTGGATTGAGCTTTTGGGCGATATGAAGCACTTTTTTTGCCTCTGAAAATATTATTCGTTCAAAAATCGATTTGCGGTTATCTACAACGGAATAGACCTCATCGCTGTAAAGTGAATCACCATTTACTTCCTCCGCAATAAAAGTCCATCGATTCCCACAATTTTGACATTGAATGATGGATTGATTTTTTTGGAATGTGGGGGGGGGAAATTTACAAATCGGACAGGTGATTTGCCGCATGGCTTATTGTGGAGGACTCAGGATAATCTGATGGAAAGATTCGATAAATTTTTGTGCGGAAAAGTCCAAAGATCGTGTCTTGCCCATTTGAATAAGTCTGGACCTAAGCTCGGTTTCGCGTTCCAAAATTACCATTTTTTCGGTCAAATCAGCTTGATTTCCTGTTTCAAATACTAACCCTCCTCCACCTGAAACCTCTACTAAAGCTTGCTGATCAGAATGAATAACAGGAACTCCAAAACCAAAAGCTTCTAATATTGGAATTCCAAAACCCTCATTTTCTGAAGGAAAAACGTACCCAAACGCTCCCTCATACAGCGCTTTGATCTCTCCATCAGCGATATAACCCGGAAGGACCACTTTTCCCTCCAATCCCAATTCTTGGACTAATGATTCCACAGTTGGTAAATCATTCATTTGCTTACTTTCACCTGGTCCGCCAGCTAGGACTAGTTTTTTATCAGAATGAGTTTTTTTCAAAAATTCAGAGAAGGACTTTACGAGTAAGGGTAAATTTTTCCGTTTATCAAAGGTGCCGATGTGGAGGAAATAGCCTTGATCGCTAAGGTTGTTTTTTGTCAGAAAAGTTGGGTCAGATCCAGCTTTTAGCCCTTTTGGAGCTTGGTAAACCACAGCAATTGGAAAAGTATCTCCTAAAATCTCAAGTAAAGAATTTCTGGAATATTGGGATGTAGTGACAATTTCAGTTTTTTCTTTTAGCCCTTTTTTAATCAGGCTAGTGAAATATTTCCGCCACCACTTGGAGTAGTTTTTTGGCATCTGCCAGAAAAACGCATCGTGAATTACGGTTAACCTTCTACAAGGAAGCGAGGCGGCAGGAGATATGAAATCAAGGCAAATGACTACATCGGGCTGATGCTTTTTCACCATATCCGGAAGAAGAAATTCTTTCCATCGGAAATAGTCCAAATGATAATTCAGTTTCTGGACCTTGGTATGTGCGGACTTGTAGGTTTTGTCAGCCGCTTGTGCTTCAGGCTCGTGAGTAAAAATCCACTCGATGTCGGGATGAGGATAATTCCGGGCCGCTTTGGCCAATTCCATCATGTAGGTTTTGATCCCGGTGGAGGCGACGTTGAGGTATTGGAGATCGAGGAGGACTTTCAAATGGTGGTTAATGTTTGGGGACAAAGATCGTGGAACCTCAAGTCAGCCAGACATTGGTTGAACATAAAAATTTCACGGAAACAAGTTAAGTGATTTCAGGTAAAATCGTTGTCTGGCAAAACCTTTACCATTGCTTCAATTCTGGATTTGGTATAATTAGGCTTTAATGAGTTATAAATTGAATCTTGCTGCCATTCAATACTCCGACAATCCCTTTTTCCAGGATTTTTTCTCTTTCAATTCCACAATCACTTCAAGCTCTTCAGAAAATTTTCTTGTCAAATTTCCAAGTTTAGAAAATATTTTATATGCCAAATAAGGAGGTTTTAGATCGAGTTCTTTGTAATAGTAAGGATTAATAGTGATTTGAAAATCATCAGATAAAGTCTGAAAATAGGTAGTGATTTCCTGACCGGAATATTCCTTCCAGTGATGGCCGTATGTGACTTTGGAAAGAATATCATCCACAGTAATTCCCACAGATTTTAAAGAGATTAAATTCTTAAAACTCCTAGCCAAATTGGGTAAGGCAAGTGAGTTTGGGGTAGAAATGTAGATTTTTCCGCCGGGCTTCAGGATTTGATAGATCGTTTTCCAAAGTTGGATCGGGTTAAAAGTAATGTGCTCAAAGATTTCCGTGAAAACGATCAGATCATATTTATTATGAGTCGTCTGGAATTCTGGCATATTAGCCAAATCATTTTCGATGATTGGATTAATCCCAAATTTGGAGCCTCTTTTTTTTACAAAATCCATATCCCAAAATATAGAGACGTCCATTCCATCCACATCAAAACCCTTTTCTGCCAAAATCATTGAAGAATGCAGATAATGACTTCCTATGTCCAATGCTTTCAATTTTTCAGACTGGGAATCTATAGGAAATTGATCATTTAAAAACCCCTCAAAACGCTCGTAACGCCTTTTGTGAAAGGTGAAATATTCTATTTCAGATTCTTGTCCTGAAGTAAGGATTTCTAGATGTATGGTTTTAATCGTACTCATTTTGTAAATGTAAAAATAGGCTTTTGGTGTTGTAGTATATTCTAAAGAATAAGCCTAAATCAGATTTTCCCCTTTATTACAAAATCATTCATCAATTCTTTTTTCTACAAACAATCCATTGATTTACATGAAAAGCGTTTTGAATTAATCGATTCACCTTTTTGTGGATTGGCATTTTGTAGCTTAGCAAGCGACTGATTTTTTCTCCAAAATTATGTGTATAATGATCCAAAATATCTAAAGCTTCTTCCTCACAAAGGCTTTTTAAGCGGGATTTAGGGAATATAAAAGTATGTTCTAATCCGTCAATTACATCCGGTACTCTAAAACGAAGGAAATTGACCCATCGATGAATAGTATAAAGCGAACTGGAAATATCCGGTGTGCCAATCGCTAAAATTCCACCTGGCTTCAAAATCCTTCTCATCTCTTTGATATACCCCCTTGGGTCTAGAACATGCTCGATCACATGCGAAATGTGAATAAAGTCAAAGAAATCATCTGGATAGTTAGCTCCCTGAATATCTCCTTGAAAGGTCTTTACTGGAAAATGCTCCTGAACAAAATCCAATGCCCCTGTATCGTACTCAGTGGCATATAATTCACAGCCAATTTGATGTGCATAAGCTAATCCAAGCCCTAAACCGCAGCCGACATCTAAAAATTTCATGCCCCCCTCAAGTTTATTAAGAAATCTTGCTTCTTTTATTATTCCATCATAATTGAGGGAAGCAATACGTTCAAAATGCCCGAGAATCAGTTCCTTATATCCAATGGATTCATAATGGTCTTTTTCATAATAATTGGTATAATATTGTTCTAATTCATCCTGATCTGCCATTGGATTGGCAAAGACAATCCCACAGCTTTCACACCTTACCCTTGATATATGTGGACCCTTTCTTCGCGTATCCATTGCGTATGCGGATAAATCTGTAGACTGACAAAGAGGGCAAAAAGTATGTAAAATCATGTGTCTAAGCTTTTTTGTTTTGAATACTCATTGATGCTAAACCCAATCATCCACCAGGTGATCCACGAGACATAGGTGTAGATTTCAACATTGGCTGTAAAAAGTGGTAGCAGAAGTCCAACTTTCACCACTGCTCCTGTAAATGCAACTCTCGCAATTGAGGTGTTATTGGTCGAATGGAACACCCGAATAGAATTTCTGATTCCCGAAGCCAAAGCCAAGATGTACAGCATCATCCCAATCCAACCTAATTGGACTCCAAAAATAAGAAACTGATTTTCACCACCCACTCGAAGTTCATCTTCCACACTTCCAAAATTTCCACTCATTGCCAATCCAATTCCTAAAGGGTTTGCAACCATGGAATCCAAAGCCAATAGCCATTCGACCACGTGACCAAGACTTGAGGTATTTTCGAACGTGAGAGTATCAATTACAAAGAAGTAAAAGTCTTCAGAGGCAAAGGCTATCACATAAATCCCAAAACCAACCAAGACAAGAAAACCAGCTCCAATTAATTTGTAAAGCTTGAAAACTAGAGCCACAAAGAATATCATGATGAAAAATGCTCCAAAAGCAGCTCTGGAAGCCGAAAACACCAAACTTCCTAAAGAGAAAGCCATAATCAGTAAATAAGGCCAGTTATACTCTTTTTTCGAAGTCAAGAACCAAATCAAGCCTGCAGCAAATCCCATCAGTACCGAACTTGCCAGCTCCAATGGGTCTGAAAAAAAACTCGCCAATCGCTTGGTGACGGCCTGAGTTTCAAAGGTCCAAGTCAAGCCAAAATTACCGGAAGGCTCAATGTCATTGATCGCCTGATTGTATAATGAATATCCCGTAAACTGCTGAAGATGGGCTTGCAGGAGATAGTTTTCAACTAGATTGACCAAAAAAGCCCCAATCGCTACAGCAAAAATGATTTTGAAAATCCAACCAATTTCGACTTCGTCAAATCGGGTGTTTCTCCCAAGAAAATAGACGAAACCAGGTATCAACATGCTTTTGTAATACAATGCTTTATTGAGAAAAGAAGCTTGCCCCAAAGGCAAAAGCAGATACAAAAATCCAAGGCCAAGAAACCCTAGCATCATCCAGTCCGTGGACTGAAGCCGAAATGGATACTCAAAGATCTTTCTTTGGAAGAAAATGAAAACAAGAAATGAAATTAGAACAACGAGTTCCTTGAGAATCTGGAAAATTCCTAATATCTCTGGAGAGCGTGTGGCGAGGAAAATTACACTCAATGATGTGATGTAGAATGGCAGAAAAGCCGCAAGAAAAAAGATGAAATAACTCCATTTTCCCTTGAAAATCATTTCTTGAAGGATCCACAGAAATCCTGCGCCTACCCCCAATGCGATCACTATGAAAAATATTAGGGCCATTTTGCTGCGCTTTCTAAATCATCACTTAGACCATCACGGATTCCCTTGATGACAGAGTTCATTTTTTTTAACCTGCCCCTTACCAGAAAATATCCCGCCCAGCCCAAAAATTGGAAGAAATGATAAACTATTCCGGCAAGTATTCCTTGACTTCGGAGTAACAAAAATTGATTTCTGACATTATAATAAAACACCCGAGGACTTAAAGTGCCCTCTGAATGGGTCTTTTTGGATGAGGCTCCCGCTTCATGATAGATGACTGCCTTTTCTGCCAAAGCAATCTCAAAACCGGCTCTTTTAAATCTTAGAGACCATTCCACATCTTCAAAATAGGCGAAATACTGCTCATTGAGAAGTCCAACATTCTGGATTGCTTCCCTTGAAATCAGCATGCAGCAACCTGTTGCCCAGTCCAATTCTGATTTATTAAATCGATAATCGGCTAAAGGCTCCCGATCTCCCATCGTAATCGCTCTTCCTAAATTTGAAACCCATTTGCCTCCAGCGCTCCAGATTTTTTTTGGATCTCTAAGGAAAAGAATCAATGGCTGGACAACTCCTAAGTTTGGGTTTTGCTGGAATTTAGGCATCATTTCTCCCAAGAAATCCGGCTCCACTTCTGTGTCGTTATTCAGTAGCATGATGTGGGAAAAGCCCTGGTTTAAAGCAAATCGAATTCCCACATTATTTCCACCCGAGAAGCCGAGATTCGTTGAATTTTCAATTAATTCGATTTCCGGAAATGACTTTTTTAAGTTTTGCCCTTCATGATTTTGAGAGGCATTGTCTACTAGAATAA
Source organism: uncultured Limnohabitans sp. (assembly GCA_964441195.1). Taxonomy (GTDB): domain Bacteria; phylum Bacteroidota; class Bacteroidia; order Cytophagales; family Cyclobacteriaceae; genus Algoriphagus. The sequence goes on along the minus strand of CAYTXN010000017.1, from coordinate 7,636 downwards.
CCTTGAAATCAGGAAAATCTAGGTTGCGAAGTGAGTTCAAACAAGCCTGAGTAAAGTCAAACCCGTTCCAGTTGACTAAAATAATTGCGACCGATGGATCAGGAATAAAAGCCATGAAACAAGGTTCGGTTGTGTCTGTATAGAAGTCCCAGACAGATTAGGAATACCACGATTTCTGTGGAAATGATGGCTATGCAGAGTCCAATTGGCCCATAGTATGCCGTCAAAATAGGAGATAAAATGAGCATGAAAGCACACATCAGCCAGCTGGCTTTGAACAGTAATTGTCTTAAATCAGCTGCCATCATCATGGTAACATTTGCCACATTTAGGCAAGCTAAAAACGGTACCAAGGCCAAGATTTTCAAATACAAAACAGACTCTTCCAGTGCAGTCCTTGAGAGAACCTGAACTATAAAGGGAGCGGCAAAATGAACGCATGCTGAAATGAAGAACCCAACAACCAGTACTTTCTTATAAACTCTTTTCATGAATTTGAAGAATGCAGGTAAATCCTCGGTGTAAAGTCTACTGGCATTTGGAATGATTGCCTGGAAAATAAAAGGTGGAAATAGTCTCAAAACCATAATCACTCGCTCTGCCAGACTGTACATTCCAAGGGTCTCAGCATTGGCAAAGAAACTCAAAACTATCAATCCTCCACTAATAGAAATATGGCTTGCTAGATTGCTGAAGAATAGCAAAGAGTTGTCTTTTAAGCTTTTCCAAATGGCAGAAAACTCAGGTCGGTAAAACTGAATTCCAAGAAATGAATGGATATAAGCCAGAAGCAAAAGATTGATTCCCAACCCAAAAAAGCCCATCAGGAAGTTGACCCATTTGCTTTGCTCAGGAGAGTGAATAAATAAAACGATCCCCATCAGAAAGAGCAGTTTGGAAAAAATATTGGCGATGGATACCAGTTTCATTTTTTCCATGCCTTGAAAAAACCAAAGCGGAAGTGTCGCCTCCGAGAATAGCAAAAGCACAGAAAACACCAAAATCATTCGGTATTCCTGGAAAAGATTGAATCCGAAAGCACCTACCAAAATCAGGAAAGTAGCTAAAACTGCTAGTAGAACTTTGCCTGAGAAGACATTTGATACCAAATGCGAAAGAGCCTCTTTATCGCTATTGTTAATTGCTACTTCTCTAGGAGCGCTGAGGTTATACCCAAAACCTACAAGGATGTTAAGAAGGATAATCACCGACAGAGCTAGGTTGACTAGCCCAAATTGATCTACACCGATGTTTTGGATAAGAAGCGGCATGGAAATGATCGAAATCAACACATTGGAAGATTGGATCACCGCCAAAAAGATGAAATTCTGAAAGGATTTGTTTCGGATGTAATTCCCGAATGGGATGAGAAGGTTTAGTTTTTCAAACATGGCAGCCTAGGGTTTAGCTTTCCTGCACATGCTTTTGGTACAGCCTTCGAAAATAAAGACCAAAAACCACCAATAAACCGGTGATTATTGCCCCGAGAACCATTCCCTTGACTAATCGAATTTCTGATCGCTTCAATGGAAGTCTGGGCGAATCGATGATCTGGATTAGAGGAGAATTATTACGATGATTGACTTTTGCGATTTCCAGGTTTTTGACGATTTCCTGATACACCGCACCAGTTGCCTGCACGTCAATTTGTCGCTTTCTACTTTCAATAGTTGCCGAGCTTAGTAGTGGGTTGGCATTCGGCACCCGATCTGTCGCACTGGCAAAGGCTCCGATACTTTCATCCAAAATTGTACGAACACTATCAGCTTGGGACTGAAGAATTGTGAGGTTTTCTCCAGTTTTTTTGGTCTTGGTTTCGAGGTAAAATGAATTCACCTTTTCCACCAATTTTTCATTAAAGGCTTTGGCAAAAAGCTCGTCCTTAGATGAAATACTGACCTGAATGATGCTAAGCTTCCGATCCGGTTTAGCGACGGCAAGCTGATTTTCCCGGATTAATTTTGCTACTTCTTTGACTACGGAATCTTGTGCGACTGAGAAATTTTCTCTGGGAATTGAAAAATCCATGGACGAAAAATCAACCTTCGCAGCCCACTTTTCATCCAATTCCTGAAATTCAACAAATCGCTCAATCAAAAGCTTATCCCCGCTGAATGGACTGAGTAAAGTCTCTCCAAGCATTCGGTCTGAGCGGTACAATTCCATGATATTATCCCCTTGAAATAGTCCGCTTGTACTACCCAAAGAACCCAAATTGACACCGACTAGCGAGGCCAAACCTGACATTTGACCGATCCCTCCACTATCACCTTCTTCAAGAACAAAGGATGTTTCGGCATGGAAAACGGGCTTTTTGAATTTAGAAACTAATGCTCCAATGCCCAGTCCAATTATTCCTGCAAGAATTAAGATTTTCCACTGTGAAAGAAAGAATGAAAACCATTCCCCGAGATTTTGAAATACCTCTTTAAGCGTAAACTGATTTTCTGAAAAGTGCTTTGAACCTGTCATTGCCAGTTGATTTGTGATAAAACCAAGGCAAGTGTAGCCAATCCTGTAGTCACACCAACGACATCACCTAATCGAAGTGGCATTCTTGGACCTTTTGTAGGCACGATTACCTCCGCTCCCGGCTCAATCGGGGGAAAGCTTCTAATTCCGAAAAAGCCTTTGGTTCGCTTCACTGCACCATTTGCATAGACTACATAAGTTTGTTTTTTATTTGCTCGGCGTTCAAAACCACCTGCGCCATTGATGTAGTGTTTCAGACCACGACCGGATTCATGGCGGAGCGTCGTTGGATAGACTACATCTCCTCGCATCCGTACTGTCTGAAGTAATTT
>CAYTXN010000017.1:0-4732 GCA_964441195.1 uncultured Limnohabitans sp. | reverse complement strand
TGAAGCATTTCTTCTTGCGCTTCGGAATTATTGGGATCCTCAATCAGCTTCATTCTCAATGCCTCGAGGTTTCGCTGTCTTCGAATCTGTTCCGATTCAGTATTGAAAAATTCCGTTCTCCGGATCAAGGTCGCTCCTTTTGAGTAAGCAAATTGATTGAGTCCACCTGCTCTTTTCACCAAATCAGACACACGCTCCACACTATTTTGAATGGCAAAAATTCCAGGAGAATTTACCTGACCTTCTACGGCCACAAGTCGTTGCATCGTGAAATTTGCTCTTTTTCTGATAATAACTTGATCAAAAGGAAGCAAACTTGGGGAATCCGAACTGATGGATAAATCTGGATTGACCCGTGCTGGAATGATGTCTGAAAGTGTACCAAGATCAGAATCTTCCAATCTCCTGGCGATTTCGATGTCCTGCGAATTGGCTGATTCCTGAAGTCCTCCGGCCATGATGATCAGCTCTTCAATTTTCATAGATTCGGAATAAGGATAGGTTCCTGGCTTTTTCACTTCGCCCAAAATCTGAACATAGCGCTCATTCTGGACATTGTAAATGCTGGAAATGCGAATCACATCTTCACGTTGCAGGATCACATCAGGGGCGGTTCCTGCAAGGACATTCTTCAGATTCACCTCGATCATTTCCGTACTCAGATCGGCTTTCGTTCGGAGAATACTGGCTCGCTCGGTGTAGGCGTCACCGCGCAGACCCTCTGCATTTTTGACCAATTGAGATAGAGTTAACCCATCCGAAAGTGCGAAAGTACCTTCGCGGTAAACTGCACCTCTGATCTGAACTCGATTGCTGTATCGATTCAGAATTTTGCTGACAGAGATTTCATCTCCCCCCTTTAGGATAAACATCCCAAATTGGTTTTGATAGACATCTGATACGGAGCGCTGATTTCCGGTAATTCTGGAAATAGCTACCCGGTCCTTGAAAGCTAAATCTGTAAATCCACCGGCATAGTTCAGAAGATTTTCAAAAGTGTCATCCGAGGTGATTTCAAACGTCATTGGACGCTTCACTTCACCGTTTATTTTTATCCTGGATTGAAATGGCGGTACCAAAATCACATCCTGATCCTGAAGTTGGATATCGAGGTTGGCCGTACCGTTGATCAATAAATCATAGACATCGACGACTGCGATGGGCTTGTTATTTCTTATCACTTTGATCGCTCGCATGGTACCGTTTTCATTCGGACCGCCTGCAGAATAAAGCGCATTAAAAACGGTAGAGAAAGCGCTGAGCGTAAAAGTGCCGGGTAATCGAACTTCGCCCAAAATATTAACTTTTATCGTTCGGACATTTCCCAAAGTCACCTGTAAAAAAGTGTTTGGGTTGGCTCCGGACAGACCTGGATAATATCTGGAAACCCTGCTTTTGATGATTCCGGTTGCTTCGGTGATGGTTTTTCCGGATACTGAAACAGGACCAATATTGTCTAAAATCACAAAGCCGTCCGGGTTGACCGTGGCTTCGTAATATTGCTCTGACTGTCCGTAGATGTCTACAAATACCACGTCTCCGGGGCCTAAAATATAGCTTTGAGGAGTTGCTTGATTAAGGCTTGGCTCGAAACTTAACCGCCGATTTTTTTGGTAAAACAGTGAGGTTCCAAAGATTTCCTCTCCAAAAGACTGATCTATGATTTCTGCTTGAGGCTGATAGAGTCCTCGGGTAATTTCATTGAGATCCATTTGCTGCCTTGGTTCCCTTCGGGAGGCATTCGTACTTCTGTTCGAAGATCCACTAAGGTCAAGTTCTCCGATTCGATTTCGCAGTTTCTCAACCTCTACGGAAGGCATTCCTCGCATTTGAGCCATCTGGAGAAAATCATCCACGCTTAATCCAGCCTCATTGGCTCTATTTACCAATTCTTCCACTTGATCATCGCTCAATTCATCGACTTTAATAGTCGTCAGATCAGTAGTTTGTTGAGCAAAGCTTGATGGAACTGATACAATCAGCACCGTGATTAAGGCAAAAAAATACCAGATTCTTATGTTTAAAATCATGATCTAAAAGACTATTCCGGGTGGATATCGGGCAATTACGGATGCTAAAAATCCATCAATTTCTTAATTCTACCAAATATAGGTCCAAAAACTGGGCTTAAAACTGTCGGAGGATCCCATTACTCGGTGCAATTCCTGCAAATCTCAATTTCTGTTCGGTCTGCCAACAGTTGTTTTCGAAAGTTGAAATAGGGCAAAGAATTCCAAATCGAGCTCAGGGATTGGGTTTTGAGCTCACCCATCACATGACTTGCATCCTTGTCAAAACAGCAAGGAACAACTTTTCCATCCCAAGTAACTACAGCACCTTCCCACATCCTCCAGCATTTGTTTTCGAGTTGTTTTTTAAGTTTCCATTTTCCATTTCCGGATGGAATGTATCGGGAGTAACCCAAGTCTTTTGGGATCAAGTCTGAACCGTTTTCGTAATCGTAAATTTGCGTGGTTTTGAGTTGGAGTTCATCTACTTCAAGAGTTTCCGCCCAGATTTTAAGTGCCGGAAGCTGATGTTCATTTTGCCCAGTGACCAAAAATTGAAGAACAATCCTCGGGAACTGAAGCCCAGCTTTTTTTCGCTCAGAAATCAGTAATTGGAGTCCTCGCTGCACTTTTTCCAAATTTCCACCAATGCGGTATTGCTCGTATACTTCTTGAGTGGTTCCGTCCATCGATACAATCAATTGCTTAAGGCCACTCCCCAAAATATCTTTCACCTGCTTTCCCTCGAGGAAATGAGCATTAGTTGAAGTAGAGGTAAAAATACCCTTTGAATCAGCATATCGGACCATTTCTAGAAATCTGGGATTCAAAAATGGTTCGCCCTGAAAATACAAATGAAGCCAGGAGAGATGATCCTTTACCTGGTCAATTACGGTTTCGAAAAGCCGTTCCTGTAGCATTCCAGTTGGTCGGGTGAATGACCTCAAACCTGAAGGACATTCTGGACAGCGCAAATTGCAACTTGTGGTGGGTTCTATGCTTAGGGTCGTTGGTTTCCCCCACATGATGGGTTTCCGGATCACTTGGCTGAGATAAAAGGAACTTCGGAGCAAGAGATAATTCATGACTTTTTGAAAAGTCATGTATTGGAAAAATGCCAGTCCGGTGATCCATTTGTTTTGCACCCTGAAAAGTAAGGAATATGCTTAAGAAGTAGTAATGAAGAAAATGAGCATGAAATACCAAATGGTCCAGAGATGCGTTTGGATGGATTAAGATTCCTTATTTTTGAATTCGAAACATCAATCTCATGAGGCTAAACCGAAGTTTATTTCTTATTCCAATACTGTTTTTAGTCTTTGCCTGCGGCAAAAAAAGCGAGACTTGCGAACTCGATCCAGACATTTTGGATCAGGACTTAGAGGTTAATATCACTCGATTGGAAGATGAGTTTTTTGGGGCTAAATCCGCTCAGGATTATCTTTATTTGCTGGATATGCACCCTGAATTTGCTGAATTATACCTTCAGGAGAGTCTTTATTTTTCACCGGACTCCCTCGCTGCAAGTCTTCTGGAGATTCATCAGGATTCTGCTTTGCGGGTTTTGTATGATTCTGTCAAAGTTGAATTTGCAGATATTACCCAACTTGAAAATGAACTGGAGACGGCCTTCAAAGCCATCAAATATTATTTTCCCGATTTTAAAATTCCCAAAGTTTACACCTTCGTCTCGGGATTCAACTCGGATCTCATAGTGTCAGAAGACATGATTGTCATTGGCTTGGATTATTTTCTTCCAGCAGACCATACATTCCAACCTGACATCGCACGATACATGGCGGTGCGATATGAAAAGGAATACCTCGTCCCGATGATTGTTTTGGCCATTTCCTCGAAGTACAATATCACCAACCCGACGGATAACACTTTGCTGTCGGAAATGATCTATTACGGGAAAGCCTATCATTTTGTCAAAGCAATCATGCCCTGCACCTCGGATCAATACATTATCGGGTATACTCCTGAAGAAATTTCCGAATCCTTTGATAATGAAGAATACATCTGGGCGCATTTTGTAGAGAATGAACTACTCTACGAGACCAACCCATTTGAAATCCGAAAATACATTGGCGAGGCACCATTTACAGATGCGATTTCTACCAAAGCTCCAGGAAGATTGGGTCGATGGTTGGGATGGAATATTGTAGATGATTACCGGTTCAACCAAGATATAGATCTCGCCGTGATGATGATGGAGTCTGATGTGGAGAAGATTTTCAGGCAGTCCGGATATCGACCGCGTCGGCCTGAGTAGTATTTGGCTTTGGGTTGATGACTTCTAAAAGTCTGCTGACAGCTATTTCTTTTGAAAAAAAAGTCTCTGCCAGTTTTCTGGAGTTTCTGCCCATCCGTTCAATTTGCTCAGGATTTTCGGCTAGTTTTTCCAGCTTCGCAAAGGCTGACTCCGTTTTTCGTGGAAGACAAGAAATTCCAAGTTCATAGGTTTTCATCAAGTCATAAACCCAACCTTTGTGATTGACCAAAATGACCTTTCCTGAAGCCAAAGCATCAAAAAACTTGTTTGGACTGTTGGTTTTCAGGACTGGTAAATGAGCAAAAGATATCCATGCAAAATCTGCTAGGCTGAGAACTTCATTAACTTTTTCTTTCGAGCCGAAAGGGATAAACCGAACATTCAAAAGGCTTGTTGTGTGAGTGGCCTTCCTCAGGTTTTCTTCGTGACTTCCTGTTCCCATGATCAG
>CAYTXN010000016.1:0-22931 GCA_964441195.1 uncultured Limnohabitans sp. | reverse complement strand
CCAGGCTCCAGATTGATTGCTTCTTCGTAAGCCTCTGAGCTAGCCTGCATATTGCCCAGATTGAATTCTGCGTCGGCCAAACCGACCCAAAAATTTGCATTTTCTTTATTTAGGTTGAGGGCTTTTTTGAAATAATGGATCGCTTCAAAAAATTTCTCCTTCTTGAGCATGCACATCCCGAGTCCAAACCAAGCGTCATCATACTCTTCGTCCAGTTTTGCGGACTTCTTGAAATATTTGAAGGCCTCATCGATTTTGCCAAGCTTCTCATAGGCCGCGCCCATGTAGCAGCAGTTTTCGGCATTGACGCCTTCACAGTTGATGGTATTTTGATAAGCTTCTAATGCCGCTTCGTATTGATGCGTATTCATAAGAGAATTTCCCATGTTGAAATACGCTGAAGCAAAAGCATCGTCAATAATCAAAGCGTATTCGTATGCTGAGATGGCATCTTCAAATCGACCCAGACGATTATAAACTACGCCTAAATTGTACCAAGCGCCGGCTGAATAGGGATCTTGATCAATGAATTCCTGATAGAATTGAAGAATTTCGTCAAAGGAACCCTCCTCCTCTGTAATCATCGCGAGCTGAAACAAAGCGTCTTCGTGATTGATCCGATTTTTGACGGCTTCTTTAAAAAAATCACTCGCTTTTGTATTGTCGCCTTTGGCACGATAGAGATTTCCGAGGGAATAATACACCTCCGCTTTATCTTCTGCCATCGGTAAATAATTCTCCAACAATTCGATACCTTCCTGATGATTTCCTGCCAAAATCTGCGCATTTGCCAAGGCTAAAACGATGTCCTCGTTATTGGGGGACAGATTATTCAGATTTTCCAGAATACCCAATCCTTCATCCAATTCATCATTAAAGATTAAACATTGAGCTTTAAGTAATCTAATTTCCACTGAAAAAGGAAACTTTTCCAAGGCAAATTCAGAGGCTCTTAAGGCTTTTAGGAATTTTTGCTGGTCGAAGTAAAACCGAATAATGTCTTCTAGTTCTTCTTCTTCAAAATAGAGTTCCAAGTTTGATTTCAGGGAATTTTCAAACCGCTCAACGAGTTTTTTATCTTCTTCCCAGTCGTGGTCGTGATCTCCGGTCATTCGGTGATGTTATGGTTTATTTAAGATACCAATAAATGAGGTATCACAAAATACAGGTCGTTTTATTTTTCCTCTTGGGAAAAGATTTTTTTTCAAAAGAATTGAAGGGTGATTTCTGGATGCAATAATTGACTAAACGCAGGGTCCAAAAAATAAGTTTTAATTAGGGATTTTTGGCCCATTCCAAGCTCTCCCTCAGAGGGAAATAAACATAATCGAGTAAATCTTGAATTTTTGAATTATCGAATCGAATTTTTTGCTGAGATATCAGTGCTGTTTGTTTACTCAGGGGGCTGTTAGTCAGGCCAAATGCACGTAGAAAGAAAGTCGAAATAGATGCCACGGTTATCAGCCAATTGGGCAATGCAATTTTAGGGGCGTTTGTGCCAAACACTATTGCGATTTCAGTAAAAAACTTCTGATACGATATGCTATCCTTATTCAAAATATAGCGCTCACCCCAACCCTCCTTTTCAACCAAAATTCGAGTGATTTTTGAGGCATCTCGGACATCGATGTAGTTCAAATCTCCCTTTGGGAAAAACTTATTCCCTTCTAAAACATAGGAATAAATTGCTGTGCTACTTTTCCCATAGCTTGCTTTCCCAAGTAAAATGGAAGGATTGACCACAATCAGGTCCAGTCCTTCTTGTTCTCCTCTCCAAGCTTCAAGCTCGGCCCAGTATTTCGAAACGGCATATTCCGTGTTGAGCGGTGATTCTGCCCATTTAAATTCCTCATCAATTTGGATTAATTCAGGACTTCGACCGATGGCAGCAACCGAACTTACGTGTACCAGCTTTTTGACTCCAGCCGACAGCATCGCATTGACAAGATTTGCAGTCCCAATGGTGTTTACCTCATACAGTTTCTCTTTGTCTTTCGAAGAAAAAGAAACCATCCCGGCAGAATGAATCACCAGATCAATTCCTTGAAGTGATTCTAAGAGGGATTCCATGTTGGAAAGTTCTCCAATGTGCCATTGGATTTCCAAATCGCCAATCAGCCCCAAGGCTGAATCTTCCCGCTTGAGTCCATGGATTTGACCCAACTGACTAAATTCCCGGGCAAGATGACTTCCAAAAAGCCCTGTAATTCCCGTGATTAAAATATTCATAGTCAAACCTAAAGTCGGGTGTTGATTAACTCGAGATGCTGGATTTTCTCAAATACCTTTTGGTACTTTGGCAAGGTTTCGAGCATGTCCAAGTAGCGCTCATTATGACAATCAGTGCCCAACAAAGCAACAACACCTTTTTCGACGAGCATTTCTCCAAAGTCTTTCACTTGCTTGGAGTAGAAGCCTGTAAACGAAAGCAAATTGACTTGGAAAAGAAGTTTTCTTTCGAATAGCTCCTCTTGGAGTTTCTTATCCATTATCAAATATTGATACCGCTCCGGATGAGCTAAGATTGGTTTATAACCTGCCATTTCCAAGTGAAAAATAATATCAAGCAGCATTTGGGGTTTGTTAATAAAACCCGTTTCCACCAAAATATAGTTATCTCCAAAAGTGAGCATTTTCTCTCCGCCTTTTACTTTTTCGAGAAAAATCTCATCCATGTAATACTCGGCGGCGGCTTCGATTTCAATTTCTATCGCTTCGTGCTTAAGAGCTCTACGAAGGTCTTCAAGACCCATATGGATGATTTCGGGCGTATTTCTGTAATACTCCGACATGATATGAGGCGTAGTAATGATTTTCTTCAATCCATAGCCAGCCAGTCTTTTTACCAATTCGATCGATTCCTCCATTGACTTAGATCCATCATCGATTCCGGGAATCAGATGAGAATGCATATCGGTCTTCAACCAGCTAAGGTCAAGCGGCACTACTTCTTCGGGTGTTCTCTTAAATAGGTCTAACCATCCCATTATAAACCTCCATTACTTTGAATCTTAAATTCTTCCAAGGTTGTCCAGAGTTCGTCTTTTTCAGAAATTATAGGTCGTTCAACTTGCCAGTCTATTCTTAACATCGGGTCATTCCAAAGGATTCCACCTTCTGAGGCCTTGTGATAATAATTGGAACATTTGTAGGCAAAAATGGCATCTTCTAAAACAGAAAATCCATGTGCAAATCCAGCGGGAATGTAAAGCAGATTGTTCCGATCACCATCTAAAAGTGTAGAAAAATGTTGTCCAAAAGACGGTGAATCCTTCCTCAAATCAACTACCACATCCAAAACCTTTCCGGTGATAGCTCTCACCAGTTTTGCCTGTGCAAACGGTGAAACTTGGAAATGAAGCCCTCGGACAGTTCCTTTTTGAGAAAATGACTGATTATCCTGGACCCAATCCACATTTACACCTTCTTTAACCAGCCAATCCTGACGGAAGGATTCAAAGAAATATCCTCTGCTATCGTTAAAAATTTTTGGAAAAATTTCGATTAGTCCTGGGATTGGAGTGCTGCGCAACTCTGCCATTTGAAATTAAATTCTGGTGCTTGTGGCGGTAAAATAACTACTCCCAAATTGACTATCCTAATCTACTTTAAGGAATTATATTCAAATTTGCCTGACAGAACCTGAAATCACGATCCGTCGTTGTCAGTTTTAATCATCTCCAACCTTTTTGGAGAAAGCATTTACCCGAAAAAGATTTTTGCTTAAGCGAATAGAATACATTATGAATAAATTTTCAAGGAAACTCCAGAAACTTCACGAAACAGCCCCTAAGGAAGAGACTGCGGTATTGGTCACGCTGATCCGCCAGCAACAAAGTGATCAGGAAGTTGAGGAACATTTGGACGAACTGGCTTTTTTGACCGAAACCCTCGGGGCTAAGACCGTTTACAGATTTACCCAGCGAATGGAAAAGCCGGATATTAAGACTTATGTCGGATCCGGAAAATTAGAGGAGATCAGAGCTTATGTGGAGCATTTTGAGGTGGACATGGTCATTTTCGATGATGACTTGAGCCCCTCTCAAATGCGAAATTTGGAAAATGAAATCAAAGTAAAAATCTACGATAGGTCACTTTTGATCCTGGACATTTTCTTGCAAAGAGCTCAAACCGCCCAAGCCAAAACCCAGGTAGAATTGGCCCGATTTCAATATTTATTGCCAAGGTTGACCAATATGTGGACTCACTTAGAGCGTCAGCGAGGTGGTACCGGAACTCGAGGCGGTGCTGGTGAAAAGGAAATCGAAACAGATAAGCGAGACATTCGTGCAAGGATTACTTTACTAAAGGAAAAGCTTGTAGAAATAGAAAAACAGGGGGTCACTCAGCGAAAAGGACGTAAAGGCGTAGTTCGTGTAGCGCTGGTTGGATACACCAACGTAGGTAAAAGTACCTTGATGAACCTGATCACCAAGACTGATATCCTAGCGGAAAACAAACTTTTCGCTACCGTTGATTCAACAGTTCGAAAAGTTGTTTTAGACACAATTCCATTTCTACTTTCTGACACCGTTGGATTCATCCGAAAATTGCCTACTCACTTGATCGAATCATTCAAATCCACATTGGATGAGATTCGTGAGGCTGATCTGTTGGTTCATGTAGTGGACATCTCACATCATGGCTTTGAAGATCAAATTGCTGTGGTCACCCAAACCTTGAATGAATTGAAAGCAGGGGATAAACCCGTTTTGTTGGTTTTCAACAAAATCGATTTGGTTGAGCGAATGCCTTCCGAAGAGGAATCGTTGCATATTAGTGAGCATGAATTGCAGGAAACCCGATATGTGGATTTCAAGGCGCTCAGTGATGCTTATGAAAAGAAAAACGGGATCAAGCCTGTGTTTATGGCAGCTTCTTCGGCAGAAAATGTGGAGGAATTTCGGTCTGCACTCTTGGCTGAAGTCAAAAAACAACATCGAAAAATCTATCCTCATTATCTTGAGGATGAGGTGATCGATTGGAATGAAAAAGAAATTTGAATTAATTCCATAAACTGTCAAATCCTAAACAATTACTTTAAATAATTACCGATTTTTCAATAAATTTTAATTTCTATTGAAAAAATCATTTGTTTTTGAACCATATTTTTTAATTTTATTGAATGTTTTATCCATTTGGGTAAATGCTTTCAACCTAACCTATACCAATCATGATTTCAAAAACATTCAAATCAGTTACAACAATGGCACTTGCTGTCGGTTTTACTGTAGCTACCCTCGCATCATGCGGAGCAAAAAAAGAAGAAGCTGTAGAAGAAATTCCAGTGGAAGAAGTTGCTCCACCCGAAATTGAGGAGATTCCTGCTGACACTACCTTGATGGATACCACCTCTGAGGATACAACGGCAGCAGAGTAAACTAGAATCCAAAAAATCGCCGGTGTGGATTATATTGCACCGGCTTTTTTATGTCATTTAAATTCCAGGAAAAGAAATCCCTTTTACCCTTCGATAGAGATTTAGGGCGTACTTATCGGTCATTCCCGAGATAAAATCCACCAAACTTCTGAGCAACGGATAGGGATTTACTTCTGCTCCCCAGCCCTTAAGCGGAAAGTCCTCTGGTAGCAATCTCAAAATACTTTTATCCTGCCCAGAAAATAACTCCGGACTGTAAAACTGATGATAAAGAGCTTGAGAAAATACAGATAACAATCCCTCCAAGACTTGAAATCCTGCAGCCTCCTTTTCTAAAACGACTTTAGATCGGTATATAGACAACACAGAAGCTGTAGAAATTGCCGCGAGTGCTTTCGCAGAAGGAATAATATCTGTTATGGCTTTGTCAAAATTCCCTTTTCGCATCCCCTCCTCATATTGACCAAAAACCTCTACTGTCTCACGAATCAGTTGACCGATGGCCATTGCTCTTAATATTCCGAGATTTTGAGACTGAGTCCGATCTTTGAGCTTTTCTTTGTCAAATCGTTCACCCAAAATCGGTTTTAGGAGATTTACAGTCTCCTCAAAACTCAACAACCCCATTGTACACCCATCTTCCAGATCGATGATGTTGTAACAAATGTCATCCGCCGCTTCTACCAAAAATGCAAGTGGATGCCTGACCCAAGATTCTGCACTTATTTTTTCGATTCCCAAAGCATCAGTCATTTGCTCAAAATCCAACAACTGATTTATAAAAAAACCGAATTTCTTTTGACTTTTTCGAGCAATATCTCGCTGAGGAATCAAACTTGGCCGAGGATATTTAGTGAATGCAGCAAGGGTGGCATATGTCAGGTTTAAGCCAAACTGCTTTGAGACCAACATTCTAAACCCCTGAGCATTTCCTTCAAAATTCACCAAATCGGCCCACTGATCTACTCTCACGTGCTTTTCCCAAATTTTGCCATAGGGATGAAACCTAAAAAAGTCAGATATCGCCTCTTCTCCCGCATGACCAAACGGTGGGTTCCCGATATCATGGGTAAGCGCTGCGGCTGCTACAATAGATCCGATTGCTGAGGAAGAAATCCCCAATTTTTGCAAAACTGGATATTTTTCGAGGAGTATCTCCCCAGCGGATTTCCCTAATGATCTTCCAACACTGGATACTTCGAGGCTGTGAGTTAATCGAGTATGAACGAATGCCTGCTCTGGAAGCGGGAAAACTTGGGTTTTATCCTGAAGATTCCGAAAAGGTGCCGAAAAAATAATTCTGTCGTAGTCAATTTCAAATTCTGTTCGGCTGGTTTCCAAATTCAGCGATTTTGGAGTTTCTCCAAAACGGCCGCTTGCCAGCAACTTTTCCCATTTCATCATTCCCAAAATTAATCAGCTCTAGAGATTATTCAGGTATTTTAGGAAACTTTGATGGCTTGGCACAGAGATTGGCTTTTTTGGAGTTCAACCAACTTACCACACCCATGAAAATTCTTTTAAAAAGCCTAACATTCTGTTTTTTGGTGTTAGCAAACTTTGCCTGTGATGTGAATGATAGTCCAAGGTCGGACCAAGCAAGAGTCAACTTTTACCTGGTGGATGCTCCCGCTGACTATGATGAAATCTGGATCGAAGTACTTGCCTTAAGAGTGAAAGCGGATTATCAGGACAGTGAAATGAACGAAGATGACGATTCTTGGAATGAAATCATTTATGAAGGCAGCAGATATATCAACCTTCTGGATTTGACAGGCGGAAATTCCCTTTTGCTTGGAACAGAAGATTTTCCTGAGGGCGAAATTGATCAAATCCGTCTTATCCTGGGCGATGATAACTACCTAATGAGAGATGGAGATAGATTTGAATTGAAAACGCCAAGTGCTCAGCAAAGCGGTTTAAAAATAAAGGTTAATCAAAATGTTGAGGCCGGAAATACATACAATCTAATTATTGATTTTGATGCAGCGAAGTCGATTGTTGAAGCGGGAAATTCCGGAAACATTATCTTAAAACCAGTTTTACGGGCGTTTTTAGAACAATCTCAAGGCGTTCAAGGACAGGTTTTACCTGTTGAGGCGCAATCAGTCATGGTTACTATTTCAGGAAATGGAATAGAGGGAGTCAACACCTTTGTAGATGAAAATGGAAATTATGTGGTTCAAGGAATCGATCCAGGAACATACACTCTTACTTTCACTCCAAATGAACTCTATAATCCAGCCACGATTACGGAGATAGTAGTTGAAGACGATAAAGTAACGACAGTTCCACCAGTGACACTAACACTTAAATAATTCAAAATGCCGGAAAAAATCCCGGCATTTTCTTTTTTCACCCTTAATGGGAAATTTCTTGAAGTGAACTGTTTTGGATTAAATTTGGGACGTGAATAAATTCAAACCTCTTCTAATATTAATTTTACCTTTTGTCCTTTTATCGTGTAAAGAGTTTGACGACAGTCCAAAGGCTTTGGTCAACATACTTTTAATCGATGCTCCAGCCCAATGGGATTCTGTTATTGTTGAAATTCAGGGAGTAGAATTGGAATTAGTTCCTAATGGAAGAGAAGGAGATATCCAGCGAATTTTTCTCCCTTACGAACCTGGGGACAAACAAGTTGACATTTCCAAATTAGTTGGGGGTACTACGCTTCCTGTTGCCAGAAATGAAACCCAATTAGGAATAATTACTGGAATTACGCTCAGACTAGGTACTGGTAATTCACTTTACCAGGCCGATAATCGCTATTCATTAGAATTGCCTGAGGGGAAAACTGATTACTATCAATCCCTCTCCATTAATCTAGAGCAGGGTATATCTTATGATCTTGTCCTTGATTTTGATCTGGAAAAGTCAATACAAGTAACAAATTCCAATCCTTTGACACTCAATTTTTCCCCTTCGATTTCCGCATACTCTGGCATTGGAAGAGGTGATTTGACAGGTTCCATAAGTCCGGCAGAAATTCGACCCGTGATTTTCGCCGTCAATGAAACTGACTCCATCAGTACGCACACAAATACAAGTGGGAATTTTTTGTTTCGGTTAGAACCTGGCTCATATGATGTAATTATTGACCCGAAAGATAATCGGTACAATTACGACACCATTCGAAGTATCCTCATTGAATCTGGAAAAGCTACGCCATTAGACCGAATCACCTTGACAAGAAAATGAGCGAAACAGATCAATGCTACATGAGAAGGGCTTTGGAACTTGCGGAGTTCGGCAGAGGAAATGTAAGCCCAAACCCGATGGTAGGATGCGTAATCGTTCATAATGAAAAAATCATCGGAGAAGGTTACCATCAACTTTATGGAGGACCCCATGCAGAAGTCAATGCTGTCAATTCCGTAGAGAATCCAGAATTACTCAAGGAGTCCACAGTTTATGTGACCTTAGAACCCTGTTCCCACTGGGGAAAAACACCACCCTGCGCTGATCTTTTGGTAGAAAAGCAAGTGAAGAAAGTTGTCATCGCAGCAATTGACTCTAATCCATTAGTGGGAGGAAAAGGAATTCAAACTCTTAGAAACGCCGGAATTGAAGTAGAAACAGGGCTTTTGGAACAAGAAGCTCGCTGGCAAAACAGAAGATTTTTCACCCAGATTGAAAAGCAGCGACCTTATGTCATTTTGAAATGGGCGCAGACATCTGATGGATTTGTCGCTCACGAGGACTTTTCTTCAAAATGGATAAGCGGAACTCAAAGCCGTCAATTAGTTCACAAGTGGCGAGCCGAGGAAGATGCAATCTTAGTTGGGAAGAATACGGCGCTTTATGACAATCCAAGCTTAAACGTCCGAGACTGGGTTGGCAAAAACCCAATACGAATCGTCTTGGATTCCAATTTGGAATTACCTGAAAACCTGAATTTTTTCAATCAGTCAATTCCCACAATTTGCTTCAATTCCAAAAAATCTGAAACACAAGAAAACCTCGATTTCGTTAATCTGGGTGACAATTTTTCCATTTCTGATATTTTAAAAGAGTTGAATTCCCGAAAAATTCAAAGTCTGATTGTTGAGGGAGGAAGCAAAGTTTTGACTGGATTTATTGAAAGCGGACTTTGGGATGAGGCGCGGGTTTTTACCGGAAAAGCTAAATTCAAAACTGGAATTCCAACTCCACAATTGAACCAAAATCCAATCGAAACACTTCAAATCGGAGAAGATATTTTGAACATTTACCACCATGTCTGAAAGTTTATTTATTCCAGAAACAGCAGCTAAGGCTGAAAAATACGAAGCATTAATCCCTCAAATCGAAGCATTGATTTCAGGTGAAGAAGATCTTTACGCCAACTTGGCAAATATTGCAGCTGCTTTGAAAGAAGGATTTGGATTCTTATGGGTTGGATTTTACTTGGTGAAAGGCGAACAATTGGTATTAGGTCCATTTCAGGGACCGATTGCCTGCACGCGTATCAACTTTGGAAAAGGCGTTTGTGGCACAGCTTGGAAGGAAGCGAAAACCCAACTAGTTCCTGATGTAGATGCTTTTCCAGGACATATTGCCTGCAGTTCCGCTTCCCGCTCAGAGATTGTAATTCCTGTTTTTAAAGGAGAAGAAGTCTTAATGGTACTCGATGTGGACAGCGACCAATTGGCTGATTTTGATGAAACGGATCAGAAATACCTGGAAGAGTTGATGGGAGTTTTAGAGAAAATGCTTGACTAATTACACCTAAACTCAGAAATTAATGTCATAGAACTAGATTTTTATGCCAAAAATTTTTGAATATCTTGGAATTGTCTTTTTCTTTTATTCCAATGAACACGAACCAATTCATGTTCATGGTAAAAGAGGTGAGTTTGAAAGCAAAGCTGAGTTCGTTTTAGTAAATGGCCAAATTGAAGAAGTTATTATATCCACAGTAAAAGGGAAAAAGCCCCTAACGGACAAGGACTTAAAAGAATTTCAAGTATTTTTAGAAATTTACGGTCTCAAAATCGTAGCCAAGTGGGTAGATTATTTCGTTTACCATAAAAGAGTCGAATTTGAAAAAATAACTAAAAAAATCAGATGAAATTTACTTACGACAAAATGAATCATGATGTAATTCAAATTGAAGTTATAAAGGCTAATTGGATTCGAGATTACCTTATTGAGATAACTTTTTCCGATGGAAAAATACAACATGTCGATTTTGAAAGTTTTTTAAAAAAATCAAAACATCCTGAAATCCAGAAGTATCTAAACATCGAGTTATTTAAAAAATTTGAAATTAAAGATGGAAATATCGATTGGAACGATTTTGATCTTATTTTTCCAATTTCAGACCTTTACATTGGAGACATTGTTTCTTGACAAAACCTCATCAAAGCATCCAGGGTTTGTGCTTTAGCCTCCACCATTCCCATGTGCCCAACTCCCTGCAGCTCGAAATAATGGGAAAATGCATCTTTTTGAGATCGGCTGGCTTCGATTTTCACAGCATTGTCCTCAGTTCCAGCAATCAATAATTTTGGTCCGGAAAAATGCTTCAAAATCTCTAAACGGTCTTTCCGATCCCGCATCGCTCCGGCATAAGCGATTAATCCATCCAACGTAGATCTCTTTGCATCTTCGATCGCCAATTCGATTTCATTTGCTAATTCTTCTCTTCTATTTACCGGAAAAAGCGGTGGAACAAATGAAGTGACGAACTTTTCAACTCCATTTTTCCGAAGAAAGGTGATCGTCCGGTTTCGCATTTCCATTTTGTCCGCATCATCAGCATAAGCCGTTGAATGAAAAAGGCCGATTGCTTTGATGCGAATTCCCATCAATTCTAAAAGTGCAAGCGTTACATATCCACCAAGTGAATGGCCGATTATGATGGGATTTTTGATTTGGTTTGCATCCATCCAGTCTTCCAGATGGACCGCAACTTCTTCCAAGGAAATCTGATCTCCTGAAATAGAAGAATTCCCAATTCCTGGTAAATCTGGGCAAATCACACGGAATTCAGTGGAAAGGCTTTCGGCAAAATCCGACCACATTTTCCCCGTTTCACAATAGCCATGAATGAGGACCAAAGGTTGACCTTTTCCTTTCTCAAAAAAATGAATCATAACTAGTTTAGAGTTTAAGAAACTCGAACCACCTCTGAGAGGCTTCGAACGGCTTCAGCAATTCCAGCAGGATCAAATCCACATTCGTGATGCAGTTCGATTTGCTCTCCATGCTCAATTACATCATCAGGAATTCCGAGTCGCTTCACTTGAGCAGAATACCCTTGATCAACCATCCATTCCAGAACAGCAGAACCGAATCCCCCCATTAGGCAGCCATCTTCTATAGTGACCACTTTTTTGAACTTACCAAAAATTTCATGAAGCAATTCTTCGTCTAATGGTTTAACAAATCGCATGTCATAATGCGCTGGATTTAGACCTTCTTTTGCCAAAGTAGCACAAGCTTCAACCGCATAGTTTCCAATGTGACCGATTGACAAGATTGCGACATCTTTTCCTTCTTTGACGATTCGACCCTGTCCAACTGGAATCTGGCGAAGCGGAGTTCTCCACTCCGGCATGACACCATTTCCTCTTGGATATCTGATTGAATACGGTCCTTCGTGTAGGGATGCAGAATACATTAAATTTCGAAGTTCCTCCTCATTCATAGGTGAAGAGACTACAAGATTGGGTACGCATCGGAAAAATGCGATATCATAAGCCCCATGGTGAGTAGGACCATCAGCTCCTGCAAAACCCGCTCTGTCCAAACAAAGAACGACTGGAAGATTTTGTAGACACACATCATGCACTACCTGATCATAGGCACGCTGCATGAATGTGGAATAAATATTACAGAAAGGAACCAAGCCCTGTGTAGCAAGACCAGCTGAAAAAGTAACCGCATGCTGTTCTGCAATCCCGACATCAAAGGCACGATCAGGCATGGCCTTCATCATAATATTAAGGGATGAGCCTGAAGGCATCGCTGGAGTGACCCCCATAATTTTTGGGTTCATTTCTGCCAACTCGACCAAAGTATGGCCGAAAACATCCTGATATTTTGGAGCTTGAGGAGTAGTGGGTATTTTTTTGAAGATTTCTCCTGTCACTTTATCAAAAGTACCTGGAGCATGCCAAGTGGTTTTATTGCCATTTTCTGCAGGAGCATAGCCTTTTCCTTTTACAGTAATGCAATGGAGGATTTTAGGCCCGGGTATATCTTTTAGATCATTTAGTATTTCTACCAGATGATTTACATCGTGTCCATCAACAGGTCCGAAATACCTAAGATTAAGGGATTCAAAAAGATTACTTTGCTTGAGTACTGCCGATTTGATTGCTCCCTCTACTTTGGAAATGACTTCTTGCGCGCTGCTACCAAACTTGCTGAGTTTGCCCAACATTTTCCACACTTCGTCCTTTACTTTATTGTAGGTATGGGAGGTAGTAATGTCTGTCAAATAGTCTTTCAATGCCCCGACATTGGGATCAATAGACATGCAGTTATCATTGAGAATAATCAACAGATTTGTATCGCTCACACCTGCATGATTCATCGCTTCGAATGCCATTCCACCCGTCATTGATCCATCGCCGATTACCGCGACATGCTGGATGTTTGAGTTTTTATACTTGGAGGCAACTGCCATTCCAAGAGCAGCGGAAATCGAAGTACTTGAGTGACCGACACCAAAGGTATCGAATTCACTTTCTTTTCGCTTTGGAAAGCCTGAAAGACCTCCATAAACGCGATTGGTGTGGAATTTATCTTTTCTCCCGGTAAGGATTTTATGCCCATACGCTTGATGTCCGACGTCCCAAACTAATTGATCTTCCGGGGTATTGAGTACATAATGTAAAGCTACTGTCAATTCAACAACCCCTAAACTTGCACCAAAATGCCCACCATAAACGGACACATTATCGACGATAAACTGTCGAAGTTCATCGCAGATTTGGACGAGTTTGTCCTTAGGAAATTTCTTCAGGTCATCTGGAGTATTGATTTGAGCGAGTAGTTCTCCGGGTGTGATTTGCATTTTCTGAAGTATGAGTGTCGAAAAGTTATAACAGCAAGCGAATATGTTTGTTTACAAATTTCGAGCTAGTGAAAAAACACCGGTTTGCTATATTCTTTTCGCCTCCGATTAATTTAGCGTAAATGGATATCTTTGGCTAATAGTCTGCAAAATTAACTAATTAAATTAAAATCCGGTGAGTTTCGAGATCAAATTGCCACTCTTCGAAGGACCTTTCGATCTGATGCTGTTCTTTATAGAGCGGGACGAACTTGACATTTATGATATCCCGATCTCCAAGATTACCAATGACTTCTTGGACTATATCCATCATTTGGAGAAAATGGAGATCGAGGTGGCAAGCGATTTTATTCTTTTTGCGGCAACACTTATGAAGATCAAATCAAGAATGCTTCTTCCAAGGCCTGAGTTGAACGAAAAAGGCGAAGAAATCGACCCAAGAGAAGAACTGATCAGGAATCTCCTGGAATATAAAAAGTACAAATCGGTGATCGAAGATCTCGCTCAATTGGAAGCAATTCGGCTCTCAAAGGAAAAAAGAGGGAACCTAGCGAAGGAACTTTTGGAACTAAGCAAAAACGAAGACGTTGAAGCAGAAATGCAGCATGTTGATCTTTATAAACTGCTTAAAGTATTCCAAAAATGCATGGCACGACTTGCTTCACGAGTGGACGAAACCAAACACACTGTGATTCAGTACCCTTATACCATTGAGCAACAAAAAGACTTTGTGCTCGAAAAAATAAGCTTCAAAAAACAAGTACCTTTTGAGGAATTCATCCAGTTTAACCCAGAAAAAATCTTCGTGATTTATACGTTTTTAGCGATTCTTGAGCTGCTTCAACTTTCCCTTGTCACGATTATCATCGGGGAGGGATATAATAATTTTTGGGTAGAAAAGACTGAGCCAATCGCTGCAGCCTAATATGAAGCTGGACAACAAAAAGATCTTTAAAACCCTCAATCCAAATAAAGTTTGGGTACCAGTCATTATTGGATTGGGGAT
Source organism: uncultured Limnohabitans sp. (assembly GCA_964441195.1). GTDB lineage: Bacteria > Bacteroidota > Bacteroidia > Cytophagales > Cyclobacteriaceae > Algoriphagus. Next base: position 8,537 of record CAYTXN010000016.1, on the reverse strand, counting down.
CGTCTTTGCGATGTTTTACTTCGACCCTTCAATCACGGCTGAATCGTTGAAGGGTGTTTTTGATGCCTCTATTCCTTGGCTATTCTTCGCTATTCTGGTTTTGTTTTTTAGAGACTTTGGCTATGTCTATCGAATCCGGGAAATTACCGATCGGCACCTGACTTGGACTAGAGCGATCTATGTGATCATTCTATGGGAATTTGCATCGGCCGTGACTCCTTCCGTTGTTGGAGGTACTGCAGTTGCAATTTTTATCCTAAATAAAGAAGGAATAAAAATGGGCAAAGCCATCGCTTTCGTAATGGTCACGGCGATTTTGGATAACCTCTTTTTCGTGATTGGCGCACCGATCATTCTGTTTTTTGCAAAGGGAAATATTTTTCCGGATAGCAAACTTTTGGAAAATCAACTAGAAAATAGCCTTCAGGCAATTTTCTGGATCAGCTATAGTCTCTATGCCGGATACAGTCTGGTGATGGCTGCGGCTCTTTTTTACAGACCCAGAGTTTTTAAATGGGTACTAATTAAGATTTTCAGCCTTAAGTTTCTGAGAAAATGGAAGCATGACGCCCAGGAATATGGCAATCAGATCATTGAGGCTTCACGGGAGTTACGAGGGAAAAACCTGAAATATTGGTTGCCAATTGTGGGAGCTACTATATTCATTTGGACTTCGAGATATCTGATGTTGAATGCATTGATTTCTGCATTTGTGCCTTTATCCATGGAACAGGAAATTATCGTTTTTGCCCGTCAAGTGATCATGTGGATTGTGATGATGATCTCGCCGACTCCTGGAAGCAGCGGGACTGCGGAGTTTTTCTATGCGCAGTTCTTTACTCAATTTCTGGGTGGTTATACCTTTGTCACCAGTATTGTTTGGAGACTTTTCTCTTACTATCCTTATTTGATCCTAGGGGCGATTTTCCTTCCTCGTTGGATTAAGCAGGTGTTTTTCAAGAAAAAAGAACAAACCGAAGAGGAATAAAATGCTCACATCCCTTTCAATAACCCAACTTGAAAATATCACAGGGGGAAAAGCTCTGGGCAGGGAATTTTCCGGATCGATCGCTCAGATAAGCATAGATTCCAGACAAATCATTCAAGCTGAGCAATGTCTATTTGTAGCCTTGCGTGGTGCAAAGGCTGATGGCGCAGCGTTTATTCCTTTCCTTATTTCAGCAGGAATTCGAGTCTTTTTGGTCCATGAAGACTGGTCGAAAATTTCGGAGTTTGCCGATAGAGCCACTTTTATAAAGGTGAAAAACACCCGGGCGGCACTTCAATTCATTGCTGCATTTCAGCGGGACCAGTTTGCAAAGCCAGTTATAGGAATCACGGGAAGTAATGGAAAAACCATTGTCAAAGAATGGCTGGGGCAGGTGTTGAGCGAAAGTTTTACAGTTGCAAAAAGCCCAAAAAGCTACAATTCACAGGTAGGGGTGCCGCTTTCTGTTTTCGGAATCCAGCCTTATCATCAAGTAGCCTTGCTTGAAGCAGGTGTTTCCAAAAAAGGTGAAATGTCTCAGTTGGCATCGATTCTCAGACCTGATTTGGGAATTTTTACCAATATCGGAACTGCACATGAGGAAGGTTTTTCAAGCATTAAAGAAAAAATCCGCGAGAAACTTCAGCTTTTCTCCGAAACCAAACTCCTGATATATTGTAAAGATCAACCACTTGTTCGGGAAGAAATTGAGGAATCTTTCTCATCAGATCGACTCATTTCTTGGTCTGCAATACCCGGGGCAGACTTTGTAGTCTCTTCGAAAAAGCAGGATTCTCAGACCAAAATCATCCTGATAAAGCGAGACCTTACCACCTTCTCATTTAAGGTTCCGTTTTCAAATTCAGCATCGCTTGAAAACATTACTCATGTAATCATCGCTGGGTTGACTTTGGGACAGGAGATCCCATCAATTCAAGAGGGATTAAATCATTTGAAACCAGTGGACATGAGGCTTACCCTCAAACCTGGATTAAACGAATCATTGCTGATCGACGACACATACAATAATGACATTGCCGGGCTAAAAGTGGCGCTGGAGTTTCTCAGTCAGCAGCGACCCAAGAAAAGGAAAATCCTGATTTTATCCGATCTCCTTCAACAGGGTGTACCGGAAAAAGTCTACTCAGAAGTTGCCGATCTGATCAAATCCTATGGCTTGGATCAAATCATTGGAGTCGGCAGTGAGGTAAACAGACTGAAAGAATTTTTTCCGGATCAATTCACAAATTTCATCTCCACGGAAGAATTACTGCAATCCATTAATCCTGAATCGTATCAAAATGACCTGATTCTCATTACTGGGGCCCGCCCTTTCGCCTTTGAGCGAATTGTTGATAAGCTGCAACAACGAATCCACGGAACTACGCTGGAAATCAACTTGAATTCATTGACCCATAATTTCAACTTTTTCAAGCGACTGGTCAATCCCAAAACCAAAATGATGGTCATGGTAAAGGCTTTTGCATACGGCGGTGGAGCAGCAGAAATAGCAAACCATCTTCAGACTATGGGTGCGGATTATTTGGCTGTTGCTTTCTCAGACGAGGGCGTTACACTCAGAAAGCAGGGAATCCGGCTTCCCATCATGGTCCTAAATCCTGTGGAAGAATCTTTTGATCTGCTCCGGGAGTTTGATCTTCAGCCTGTGGTTTTCAGCCCGGAATTTTTCAGGAAACTTGGTAATTATGCCAAAATCAATCAAATCCAAGTTTCTATTCATTTGGACTTGGATACAGGAATGCATCGCCTTGGGTTTGAAAAACAGCATTTGGAGGAATTGAAAAGTTTGATCACAGGCTTTCCCGAACTTAAAATAGCAAGTCTTTACACTCATCTTGTTGGAGCAGACGAAGAAGAGCATCAAGCATTTTCACTCGATCAGCTTAGACTCTTTACAGAAATGAAAGGAGAGATAGAACCAATTTTAGATTATAAACCGCTTGTTCATGCGCTAAATTCTGCCGGAATCGTACGCTATCCCGAATTTCAGATGGACATGGTACGGTTGGGAATCGGACTTTATGGAGTTGAAGTGACAGGAAAACATGATGCGAACTTAAAATCCGTCAGTACCTTAAAGACCACTATTTCTCAGGTAAAAACCTTACCTCGTGGGGCGACAGTTGGGTATTCCCGAAAAGGAAAACTACCCGACGGAGGAAAAATAGCCACACTTGCTATCGGCTATGCAGATGGCTACGATCGGAGATTTTCGCAGGGAAAAGGCTATGTTTTGATTCATGGAAAAAAAGCTCCCGTCATCGGAAATGTCTGTATGGACATGACCATGGTCGATGTCAGCGACATCGATGCAAATCCAGGTGACGAAGCGGTGATTTACGGAGAACAAATATCCTTGAAGGAACTTGCAGACAGGATTGGTACAATTCCGTACGAACTACTTACAAATATCAGCACTCGGGTGAAACGAGTGTATTATCTGGATTAATGTATTTTTTCTAAATTCCTCTATGATTTTAACCAAAAGAAAACTCGCTCATATTGTTTTTGAATCCAATGACAAGCCATCGAGGACTTTTGATGTAATCTTGCTTATCCTAATTTTCAGTTCCATAATCATCGCAGTTCTGGATTCAGTCAGCGAGCTTCATTTGAAATATGGAAAGATTTTTTACGTCCTTGAATTAGGCTTCACCTTCCTTTTCACTTTAGAATACATTCTTCGGATTTGGCTGACTAGCAAAACTCTTAAATATGTCACAAGCTTTTATGGAATTGTAGATTTACTGGCAATTTTACCTGTTTACCTCAGTTTTTTAATTCTCAATACGCAATTGCTTTCGGTAATCCGAGCCTTGAGATTACTTCGGGTAATTCGCATTCTAAAGCTAGGAAGATACCTTTCTGAGGCAGATTTTCTTCGTGAATCCCTGAAAGCAAGTGCCGCCAAAATCCAGATTTTTCTATTTTCAGTCTTAACTATTGTGCTGATCATGGGGACGTTGATGTTCGTGGTGGAAGGTCCCGAAAGCGGCTACACCAGCATTCCCGTCGGGATGTATTGGGCTATTGTGACGCTTACCACAGTTGGTTTTGGAGACATCACCCCGCAGACTCCGGTGGGTCAGCTTCTGGCTTCTTTGATTATGCTGATGGGCTATGCCATAATCGCTGTACCCACAGGTATTGTGAGTTCTGAAATGGCAAAGAGGAGACGGCCTGAGCATTTTGAAAACGTAAAAAGCTGCACTTTCTGTGGATTTGACCACTTAGAAAGGAGTGATAAGTTTTGCCGAAAGTGCGGAGAAAAGGTGCCGGATTAAAGATTTTGTTTGAGCTTCATGTGCAAAATTGGATAGTTCATACCAGCCTCATCTTTTTCTGATCGAGCCACTACTTCAAATCCTGCTTTTTCATAAAAAATACGTGCATGCACATTTTGTTCATTCACATCTACTTCAGAACAACCACAATTGTCAATCGCATAGTCAAGCAACACCTTTCCTAAGCCTTTACCAAACCAAACTGGATTCAGAAATAGCATTTCTACCTTTTTTTCCACCAGCCCCAAAAAACCCATAACCTGCTCATTTTCATTCAAAAGACAAAACACGGAGAACTCCTGGAAATTTATATTACTCACCATTTTTTTGATTGCTTCAAAGTCTTCTTTCTCCAAAAAATGATGGGTGGCTAAAACAGATTTTTCCCACAAAAGAAGTAGTTGATCACGATAACGCTCATGATATGGCCGAATAGAAAATTTTAAATTTAACATAGATTCAAAGTTAGTAACTAGGGAAGAATCTGTTTCCAGCCAAGATTCTGAGAGGAATAAATACTTCCTCTTCCACTAAAAACATATGCCACGAGGCATGCAAATCCTAGAAAAATCCCAGCTTCATAGCCAAAAAGCTCCATTCCCATCACGGTACAAGCAATGGGTGTATTCGTGGCTCCGGAGAAAACCCCCACAAATCCCATCCCTGCCAAAAGCGCCAAGGGCAAAGGAATCCAAGCTGAAAGCGCATTTCCCAGGGTCGCCCCTGTGAAAAATAGTGGTGTTACCTCACCTCCTTTGAATCCCGACCCCAAAGTTAATCCCGTCAACCCGGTTTTTGCTAGCCAATCGTACCATGGCAAAGGGACCTCAAATGCCTCCACGATTCTGGGAACTCCCAGTCCGATATAAGTGGTAGATCCTGAGAAATAAACTATTGCAGCAACCAATACACCACCAATGAAAGGTCGAAGTGGTGGATAAGAAATCGTGTTTTTGAAAATCGCCGAGACACCATGTGTTGTCTCCGCAAAAAGCCTTGCAGCGAGTCCAAAACCAACTCCTGCGGGAATCACCCAAGCTAAATTAACCAAGGAATGAGGAGGAATCTCCGGAATAGAATAGGCCGTATGACCCACTCCCCAGACTAATTCACAAATCCAATGGGCAACAAATGCAGCCAGAAATGCGGGAAAAATGGATTCCCATCGAAATTTACGATTCATCATCCATTCCAGAGAAAAGATCGCCCCTGCCAGCGGTGTCCCAAAAACTGAAGCAAATCCTCCTGCCACTCCACAAATGATGATTAACCTTCTGTTCTCCAGATTGAGTGAAAACCACTTGGTCAACTGATCTGCCAATGAACCTCCCATCTGCACAGCCGTACCCTCTCGTCCAGCTGACCCTCCAAAAAGATGAGTGAAAATCGTCCCAAAAAGTACCAAAGGAGTCATTCTCAAGGGAATGGGATTTTTGCTTTGGTAAAGCTCATCCAGCAGGAGATTGTTTCCTTTTACAGAATTGGCCCCATAATGGTGATAGACATAGCCAATCCCGAAGCCAGCCAGAGGAAGTAAGGCTATCAACCAAAGATTTGCTTCGCGAAAATTAGTTGCCCAATCAAGTGACACCAAGAAAATCGCTGAAGCAGAACCGGAAAGGAGGCCTACAAGAGCTGCCAAAGTGAGCCAAAGGATAAAATATCGCGTAAGTTGTCTTCCGTTCACGAATGAGAATTTTGCGCAAAATAAGGTTGAAAACAGAAAATAGAGTTAAAATCAAAGAAATAAACCCAAACCAACTGCTCGGACGAATGTCTCGAAATCGTACATTTCAACCATTTCCGATCTTTCAAGGTTACTTTAGAAATAGTCTCTCATGCAAAATATTTTAATTACCGGCGGATCAGGTTTAGTGGGTCAGCGGATAACGGCTCTTCTGGAAAAGAAAGACTACCAAGTAGCTTGGCTAAGCAGATCTGCTCAATCCGGACGAAAATCTTTCATTTGGGATATAGAAAACCAGGAAATCGATTCTGCCGCCATTGATTGGGCAGATGCGATCATTCATTTAGCAGGTGCAGGTGTGGCGGAAAAACGCTGGACACCAGAGCGGAAAAAACTCATTCTAGAATCTAGAACCCAGAGCACTCAATTACTTTTCTCAGCACTGGAGAAGGCAGAAAAAAGACCAAACACATTTATCTCTGCTTCTGCCGTCGGTTTTTACGGATTTAATACTGGGACTTCATTAGTGGATGAAACCAGTCCAGCCGGCTCTGATTTCCTTGCAGAAGTAGTAAAAGCATGGGAAAATGAAGTGAAAAGAATGGAGAGTTTGGACATTCGAACAGTCTTACTTCGAATAGGAATTGTACTGGACTCGGAAGGTGGAGCATTGGGCGAAATGCTCAAACCTCCAGTAGCAGCACCTCTTGGGTCCGGAGATCAGTGGATGAGTTGGATTCACATCGAGGACTTAGCTAGAATGTTTGTATACGCTTTGGAAAAGACAACACTTCAAGGAGTCTACAATGCGGTAGGACCAAATCCTGCAACAAATCAGCAACTTACTCAGGAAGCTGCCTATGCAAAAGGGAAAACTTATATAGGAATCGGAGTTCCGGGTTTTGTCTTGAAAATGGTTTTGGGCGAAATGGCTGCAATGGTTCTAGGTGGTAATCGTGTTTCCTGCCAAAAAATCCAGAAGACTGGTTTTCAATTTGAGTTTTATGAATTGTCCGCTGCGCTAAAGGACATATTTCACAATTAACAAGTTAAAGCCGCTTATTCCGACCTAACACAAACCAAAGTACTGTCCCAAGCAGTGGAAGCAGAAGCACAATTAAAATCCAAATAAGCTTATCGTTTGGATTTGCAAATCGACTCGTAACAACATCGTAGATGGTGTAAGCATAAACGATAATCCCTAGAAATTTCCACATGGCTTAGCTCGTTTTTGTTCCTTGGCCCATAATCAAATATGCAATCGGCCCAATCACATGGGCAAATAATAGTACAACGACCCAAATCAATTTCATGTTTTGGTCTTTGAAATTGGAGCGGATTACGTCAATTAAACAATAAACCCAAAGAATGAAATAGGCAATGGAAATAAGCATAAACAAAATGATGCTTGCTCCTCCCATATTTTGAATAAATACTGTCGTCATTTTTTAAATTTATTTTTGATTGCTTCTCTTAAAATCAGGTCTAAACATTATTTTTTCTTTAGCTCCTTGAATCATGCTCAAGTATAGTAAAATGCCTATTACAGGAGCCAACAAGATCAAAATCACCCATATCAATTTTTGATTCTGATCACAAACCCATTTTTTAAACAATCATAAAGTGAATAAACCCAGAATGAAAGATAGATTAGGCCTAATAGTTGCCAAAAGAGCTATCCGTAAACCAGAGTAATCAATTCCATATCGTTTATTCAATTATTTTTACCACCGATCCAAAATAGCTTTTTTTGATAAAACTAAGTATGAATTTAGTCCAAAATTTAAAATCCAATCTATGAAGAAGTACACGTTTGCAGTGCTTTTAGCTCTATTTTCCACGCTCACTTTCGCCCAGGATTTGAGTTATTATCTTCCTAGTGGCTATACCTATAATCCATCTATACCTACTCCAAAGCAGATTTTGGGCTATGAAGTGGGCGAATGGCACGTTACGCATGATCAGCTCGTGATGTACATGAAAGCTGTAGCTGAAGCATCAGACCGGGTGATTTTTGAAGAAACCGGAAGGTCCTATGAAAAAAGACCTCAGACATTATTGACGATCACTTCCCCGGAAAATTTGACCAAACTGGATCAAATCAAAGCCGAGCGAGCAAAACTTCGTGATCCAGGAGCTTCAGTTTCAATTGAAAATATGCCAGTGGTCATGTTTATGGGCTACTCTGTTCATGGGAATGAACCAAGCGGAGCCAATGCATCACTTGTGGCAGCTTACCATTTTGCCGCCGCGAATGAAATTTCTGCAGATTTGGAAAACATCATTCTTCTTTTGGATCCTGCAATTAACCCTGACGGACTAAATCGATTTGCCTCATGGGTAAATTCTCACAAAGCTTTTACCATGAATGGCGACCCTGCACAGCGAGAGCTCAATGAAGCCTGGCCAAGAGGGAGAACCAATCACTATTGGTTTGACTTAAATCGGGATTGGCTTCCTGTTCAGCATCCCGAATCCCGGAATCGAGTGAGAGTATTCCAAAGCTGGCTGCCAAACATCCACTTGGATTTTCATGAAATGGGGACCAACAGTACGT